>CAYJDK010000139.1:0-5645 GCA_964368905.1 uncultured Bacteroides sp. | reverse complement strand
ATACCTTGTGGGTCCGGTAACGACTATGTTAGAAACTTTGGTAGTGCGAGTGATTTTCGCAAGCTAGAAAATAATATTAAAGGCTCCCCGGTAAACGTTGACCTAATTTGTGTAAACGATAGAATTTGCCATGATATTGCTTCAATAGGCCTTGATGCAAACGTTGCTTTTGGTATGAAAAAATTTAAAAATTTACCACTAATAAGCGGTAAACTTTCATATAATTTATCTATTATTCAGCAAGTTTTAAAACCCTTAGGCCAAAACTTGCGTATTACGGTGGACAACCATGTTTTTGAAGGCAGCTATTTAATGACTGCAATATGCAACGGTACAACTTACGGCAGCGGCATACTTGCGTCTAAGTTTTCAAATTTGCACGACGGTTTACTTGAAGTTATTGTAGTTAATAAAGTTAGTAAGCTAAAAATTGCGGCAATTATTTCAGACTATAAAAAAGGCAACCACATAAAAAACGAAAACGAAGTAAGCGAGGATTTTAAACATATTATTAGCATGGCTAATGGACAAAAAATTAAAGTTGAAAAAGTGGACAAAACTAAAATGATAGCTAACATTGACGGTGAATGCTTTGTTATGGATAGTTTTAATGCACAAGTATTGCCAAATGCCGCAAAATTTGTATTACCTCTTAATATTTATAATGAATATGTTAAAAATAAAGGCCTATAATTGTATTTGTAATACAAAAATGACAGATTGTTCACAAAAAGTTTAATTTTAAGTATTGATTTTTTAGTGTAAAGAATGTAAAATAGTTTTAGCACTCAAAGATAAAGAGTGCTAAAACAAATAACATATTGGAGGAAGAATATGAAAATAAGACCTCTCGCTGACAGGGTTGTCATTAAAAATGTTGAAGCAGAAGAAACAACAAAAAGTGGCATTATATTAACAGGTACAGCTAAAGAAAAACCACAAGTATGTGAAGTTGTGGCAGTGGGCCCGGGTGGCATTGTAGAAGGCAAAGAAGTTACTATGACAGTTAAAACAGGCGACAAAGTATTAATTTCAAAATACGCAGGCACTGAAGTTAAAGTAGATAACGAAGAATGTGTAATTGTACGTCAATCTGACATATTAGCAATTGTTGAATAATTAAAAATAAGCTTAAAAATAAAGGAGACTTTTTATTATGGCAAAACAGCTTTTAATGGGTGAAGAAGCCCGCAAAGCATTGAGTGCCGGTATTGATAAACTTGCCGACACAGTAAAAATTACACTTGGCCCAAAAGGGCGCAATGTTGTATTAGGCAAAAAATTTGGTGGCCCTGTTATTACTAACGACGGTGTTACAATAGCAAAAGAAATTGAGCTAAAAGACATTTTTGAAAACATGGGCGCTCAACTTGTGCGTGAAGTTGCAACTAAAACTAACGACGCTGCAGGCGACGGCACAACAACAGCAACTGTATTGGCGCAAGCAATTGTAACAGAAGGCATGAAAAACGTTGTTGCAGGCGCAAACCCAATGGACATTAAAAAAGGTATTAAAAAAGCAGTTGATGTATCTATAAAATCTTTTGCTGAGAACAGCAAAAAAATGTCTGGTTCTGATGACATTGCACGTGTTGCAACAGTTTCTGCAAGTGATGAGACTGTTGGCGCACTAATAGCAGAAGCTATGGAAAAAGTTAGTGCAGACGGCGTTATTACTATTGAAGAGAGCAAAACTGCCGAAACATACTCTGAAGTAGTTAAAGGCATGCAGTTTGACAGAGGCTATATTACGCCTTACATGATAACTGACACCGAGCGTATGGAAGCCATAATTGATGATGCATATCTTCTTATTACTGACAAAAAAATTAGTGTAATACAAGACATATTGCCTTTGCTTGAGGAAATTGTTCAATCCGGTAAAAAACTTGTTATTGTTGCAGAAGACGTAGAGGGCGAGGCTCTTTCAACATTAATAGTTAACCGTTTGCGCGGCACATTTACAATTGTTGCCGTTAAAGCACCAGGTTTTGGAGATCGCCGCAAAGAAATGCTACAAGACATTGCAATTTTAACAGGCGGTACAGTTGTTAGCGAAGAGCTTGGTTACGAGCTTAAAGATACAACTGTGGAAATGCTTGGACAAGCACGCCAAGTTATTGTGTCAAAAGAAAACACAACAATTGTTGACGGCATGGGTGAAAAAGAAGACGTTTCTAACAGAATTGCCCAAATTAGAACACAAATGGACGTTAGCACAAGTGATTTTGATAAAGAAAAATTACAAGAACGTCTTGCTAAACTTTCAGGCGGTGTAGCTGTTATTAAAGTTGGCGCAGCAACTGAAGTTGAAATGAAAGATAAAAAATTACGTATTGAAGATGCTTTAAATGCAGCAAAAGCAGCTGTTGAAGAAGGCATTATTGCCGGCGGTGGTACTGCTCCTGTTAATGCAATTGCTTGTGTAGACGCATTAATTGACACATTAGAAGGAGACGAGCGTACAGGTGCTTGCATTATCCGCAAAGCTCTTGAAGCACCTCTTCGTCAAATTGCAAAAAATGCAGGACTTGAAGGCAGCGTTATTATTGACAAAATTTTAGCATCAGGTAAAACTAATTATGGTTTTGATGCTCAAAAAGAACAATATGTTGACATGATTTCAGCAGGTATTGTTGACCCTACTAAGGTTACACGTTCAGCTCTTGAAAACGCAGCAAGCGTTGCATCTATGGTATTAACAACAGAGAGCCTAGTGGCAGACGAACCTGAAGACCCGGCAGCCGCAGCAAGTGCAGCAGCAATGGCCGGCGGTATGGGCGGCATGGGTGGCATGTACTAATAGTTAGTGCATTTTATCATGATGCCATGGTAAAAGCCTATTTTAAATTTTAATATAAAAAACTCTTGGCTAAGCATAAATTTTTATGTTAGCCAAGAGTTTTTTTATTGTTTTTATTAACATTTACGCTTTTCTTTTTATGCGCATTTTTTCAAACAGACATAAATTCTTTTATGGTATCAACGGCATTTTCAACTTCTTTTTTAAATGCCGCCGCAGATATACGCAAGGCACCATGCCCTAAAATAATTAACTGTTCTAAATTGTCAGAAGTAGCAACACGTACATAATTGTTTTTACCAAGTGAATGTGTTGTTTTTTCAATATACATGTCTGCCGTTTCAGCTTCTTTTGTATAAACAACGTGTATATTCCCAATTTTTTGTGCTTCGCCTATACTACCTTTAACTTTATACGCATCAAATACAACTATGGTTTCACAGCCTATAATACCTGTGTGATTACACATAATATCAATAAATTTTCTTCGTGCGGCATCTAGGTTGTCTTTTGCCAGCTCGCTTAATTCTTCCCATGCATGTATAATATTATAGCCGTCTACAATTAAATATTGTTTGTCTGTTTCATATTCTTTTGCTTTGCTTGTAAACACAGGTTCGCTGGTTGTTTTCTTTTTTACACTCTGCATGCTTTTATGCTTGTCCCTTTTTATTGGGCCATATGTTCTTTCAAATATACTAAGCAATTCTTTATCAAATTCTAAAGATTCACAATACGTTTTTGCCCTATTTTTTGCCCTTTGAACAACTTTTTCTTGCATTTCTTCTTCAATTTTCATCTCTTGCTCTAGTGTTAAACTTTGCACATGTTTATGTTTGTGAACCTCCCACCATTTAACTGTATATCCGGCACCTTGTGTGCAAAAAACAGAATCCGCAATATTTTCTACATCGTTTTCGCTGTCATATGCAATATTTTCAACAACTTCCTTTTCATTATGGCAAGGTGCGTACCCTTTTAATCCACATGTAAAAAATCCTTCACCGTGTGTGTACCTTGTAACTTCCTTTTGATACTCTTTTGCAGTTATAACGGGTACATTTCCTTTAATAATACTAAACTCGCCTTGCTGTTTTGGCGCACTTACTGTGCCGTGCATTCTTTGAATATCTGTCATTGCTTTGCCCGTAAACTGTTGGGGCACTTTAAGCTTATACTCGTACCATGGCTCTAACAAAACACTTTTTGCACTTTTTAATCCTTGGCGCACAGCCCTGTAGCTTGCTTGCCTGAAGTCTCCGCCTACTGTATGTTTTTTATGTGCACGCCCTGCTACTAAAGTAATTTTTACGTCTGTTATGGGAGAGCGAGTAAGTACACCCACATGTGTTTTTTGCCGCAAATTTGACAGCACTAAGCTTTGCCAATTTTTAGCTAACATCTCTTGGCTACAACTTGTTGCATACTTTATACCGCTTCCTTGTGCAAGCGGTTCAATTCGCAAATGAACCTCTGCATAATGGCGCAATGGTTCAAAATGCCCTATTCCTGTAACGCTGTTTTCTATTGTTTCTTTATATAATATCCCTGTTTGTAAAAACCTCACTTGTAAGTTATAACGGTTTTCAAGTATATAGCTAAGCACCTCAAGCTGTATTTCACCCATTACCCTTACTTGTATTTCATTTAGGTCTTTATCCCATTTTACACATAAACTTGGGTCTTGTTCTTCAAGAATTTTCAATGCTTCCATTGTAGTGCTTATATCATCACTATTTAAAACTTGCACCTTATAACTTAAATAAGGTTCTATTAAACTTTGTGTATTTTCTTGTTTTTGTGTGCCTAGCACTCCCCCTGCAAATGTGCTTTTTAAACCTGTAACAGCACAAACCATGCCAGGCGTTGCGTTTTTTACATTCACAAATTTTTGTCCGTTATATACACGTATTGTATCCGCTTTTTCGCTTATTTCTTCGCCAACTTCGTTTATATAATTAATTTTTTGTTTTACAGGTAAACTTCCACCCGTTATTTTTAAAAACGTTAACCTGGTATTTGTTTCATCTTCTTCTATTTTATAAATTTTCGCACCAAATTCTTCGCCGTATGGCGGCATAACTGTAAACTCAAAAACACCGCTTAAAAAGTTACTTATACCTTTTAATTTAAGTGCCGAGCCAAAAAAACAAGGAAATATTTTTCTTTTTAAAATTGCCCTTTTAACATCATTTTTTGAAATAAACTCAGTTTTTAAAAAGCCGTTCATAAGCTGTTCGTCTAGCAATGCTATTTCTTCTGCTTTTTCTGCGTAAAGCTTATCTGCTTTACAATCAACGTTTGTAAAATCAATACTTTTTCCATTTGTTAGCTTATTAAGCTCATCTATCACATTTTGTTTATTCACTGTTTCAACATCTGCTTTGTTTACAAAAATAAACGTTGGTATTTTGTTAAGTTTAAGCATTTTATATAGTGTTACCGTGTGGCTTTGCACGCCTTGTGTTCCACTAATAACTAGTATAGCCGCGTCTAATATTTGCAGTGTCCTTTGGGTTTCTGTTGCAAAGTCCACATGGCCTGGTGTGTCTAACAATGTAATTTCACAATTACTGTTTTTAAGCAGCGCTTGCTTTGAAAAAACAGTAATTCCACGTTTGCGTTCTATTTCGTGAGAATCAAGCAAAGTATTACCATAGTCTACACGCCCGGCAGCTCGCAAATGGCCTTGCTTGTATAAAAGAGCCTCGCACAATGTTGTTTTGCCTGCATCAACATGTGCAAGTATTCCTAAAACTATACGTTTCATGATTTTGAAACTATATTGTAACCCATACCACCTAGCACTGCAAGCGCTCTATCGTGGCCTTCTATTGTGCCT
>CAYJDK010000138.1:0-5656 GCA_964368905.1 uncultured Bacteroides sp. | reverse complement strand
TACTCGTTAATACACACAGTATTGCCTGCGTTCTTTGTTTGTCTACAGCTTTTTAAAGCACTTTATGGCAATTAAAATTAATAACATATTGACATATTTTGAAAATACAATTATAATACTAAACAGATATAAAAACAGGGGTGCCATGTGGCTGAGATTTACTTTTAAAGTAAGGACCCTTTAAGTTAGTTTGCAAATTTAAATTTTTAAACTAACTTAGCAACATTGTATAAATGTTGTAACCTGATCCGGATAATGCCGGCGTAGGAAGTTTTTTATAACATAAAACATAAAATTATGTTTTTTATATTATAAAATAACTTTGTGCGCCTGCAAAAAAGCAGGCGCACTTGTTTTTTGTTAATAAATTTTAAAGGGTGGAATTAATAATGACAACAAATTTTTCTAAAACAAGGGTACTAATTGAGTGCGCACTTATGGTGGCCATAGGCACTATACTTGCACAAATAAAAATAATAGATATGCCTTATGGTGGAAGTGTAACATTATTGTCGATGCTACCATTTATATTGGTATCTTTAAGGCATGGTACAAAATGGGGGCTTTTAACCGGGTTTGCAAATAGCATATTGCAAATGCTTTTAGGTGGTTTATCGGCGCCACCGGCAGGCACAATGGTGGCACTTTTTGCAATGATAATGTTAGATTATGTTTTAGCGTTTACGGTGCTAGGGTTTGCCGGTTTTTTTGCAAAAAAAACATCTAACGTTTGCGCCGGTACTGCTATTGCAATGGTTTTAAGATTTTTATGCAGCTTTTTAAGTGGCTTTTTATTATGGTCAAGTTACCAATCTTATTACGAATGGGCAAACGGCATGAATGCAGTGCTTTATAGTTTAATATATAATGCATCATATATGGTACCTGAAACGTTAATTACAACTATTGTTATTGGTGTTTTATACAAAACCGCGCCTCGATTATTTAATTTGCAAGCAAAAAAAGCATAGGGCTAAAAAATAATCACGCATAATTATTTATCCCATGCAGGGTAATTTTATAGCGTGGGAAACAAAGCGCCACATGCCTATTTCTATGATACTCAGGCTTTGTATAATATAAACAACAAATACCCACCTATATTGTTAGGTGGGTATAATTACAAATGTTTTTTACATTAATTAAATTCTTTGTGTCTAATCATAAACGCTTTAGTGCCGTTAGACCAATCAATTTCTTTGCATAAATAATTGCTGTTTTCATAATAACCGCCATTGGCAACAGCTGCTTTAAGTGGGCACTCATGGCATTCTTTATCTGTGCCACTCTTTTTAAAACACGACTGAGTATGGTAATTAATATTGTTTTCTTTTGCGGATGCATTTGCAAAAAGTGGTTTTGTGCTGTTTTTACTTACTACGTATATAGGGTCAGAAATATTATCTAATATACCTATTAGATTTTGCTTTTCTTTTAAGCTGTTTTCAATTAAAAATTGGTTTGTTATTACAGTAGATAATTGTTGGCAAACATCAATAAAATTAACAATAGAACGCGGGTTTAATTCTTTTTTGCTAGCTTGCATTTCAAAAGTTATAAACCCAAGAAGAGCCTTTTTATTTTTTAGTGCAAACAAGTAAACATTATGGTCATCAATTTTATAGTTTTCGTATATTTCATCGCCGTTTTTAATAATTGCAACATTGTTTTGGTCAAATTTATCGTATACTTGCAAAACATTTTTAAGCTCAATATCTTGAGTAAAAGCACATTTGTTTGAGTCAGAACTTATCCAGTTAGCCGTGCTTTTAACACCGGTTTCGTTGTAATCAAGCTTAGTAATATGAGATGCATCAATATCAAACTGAGCGTTAACCATTTGCAAAATAGACTGTATGGTAAATTCGGCAACTTTAGCGCCTTCAACAAGGTTAAATACATATTCCTTTAAATCATCTTTAAATTCTTTTATATTCTCGCTTGCGTCGTTATGGTTCTTTTTATCGTTTTCAATGTCGGTACGCTCAGATTTATATGCGTTTTTCTCAGCACCTGTGTAATAAGAAAATCCATTTTTACCGTTTGCTTTTGTATTGTAAAGTGCAATATCGGCATAGCTATATATTTTTTCAAAATCGAAAGAATCGTTTGTTGTTGCAATGCCAATACTTGCAGAAATAACAACCGTTTCATTATTTTGCTCAAACGTTTTATTAAACTCTTTGCAAACTTCTTTTGCTTTTGCATCAAGCACACTTGTTTCATTATAATTGCGCAAAAATACAAAAAATTCATCTCCGCCAACTCTGCCCAATATATCGCTCTTTTGAAAAATTGACTTTAATGCGCTACCAAGTTGTGTTATTACGGCATCACCGTATAAATGGCCAAATGTGTCATTTATACTTTTAAAATTATCAACGTCTATTATCATGAGCGCACCGTTTTTTAAATTGCTTGTTGGTGCTAGCTGGCGTTTAATTTGGTTTTCTGTCATTTTTTTGTTATAAAGGCCTGTTAACCCATCGTACTGGCCCATGCGCTCGGCTTGTCTAATAAAATCATATAACTGAACATACGATTTAGCGCGTGCCCTAACAATTTTTTCGTTAAACGGCTTAGTAATATAATCAATAGCGCCAAGGCTAAAGCCTTTTTCTTCACTAGATGTATCATTAAGGCCGGTTATAAAAATAACAGGTATTTTATTATACTGCTCACTCGCTTTTAATTTTTCAATTATTTGAAAGCCATCAAGATCAGGCATAATTATATCAAGTAAAATCAGTTTTGGGTCGCTTTCTTCAAGCTTTATAAATAAATCTTTACCGCTTCCGGCACAAATTACCTTGTAATCACTTTTTAAAATATCACTTAATGCAATTTGGTTAACTAAACTATCATCAACAATAATTATTTCGTCCATAAAGCACCCCTTTTATATCATTTCATAAAGCTACCATTATTATACATTAAAAAATGAACTTTGTCACCTAAATATATGCAAAAGTGATAAAATAATACTTTTACAGTACAATGTAACTTTTTTGGCAAATAGAATTTATAACATATTTGCTGATTTTAGTAATAAATTGTGTTTTTTTGAAAAAAATGCTTTTGTGTGAAATAATATTAATACCTGGTGCGTTTTATATATAGCAACATTCTTTTAATTTGACATTTAGCGTTAAAGCGTATATTATTAGCTAGGATAGTTTTTAATATAATTATAAAAATGTAGTATTATATCTAAGTGTTTTTTTACAAGTTATAATTTAACGGAGGATATTAAATGGAACTTTTAAAACTGGAAGGCGTTACAAAAAAAATTAAGAAAAAAACAATAGTAGACAATATTAGCTTAAGCGTTAACAGTGGCGAAATTGTAGGTTTTTTAGGCCCTAACGGCGCCGGAAAAACTACTACTATAAAAATGATAATGGGGCTTTTTTCTATAACAAGCGGGAATATTTCTGTTTGCGGGCACAACGTTGCAACAGACTTTGAAAATGCAATGAAAAACGTTGGAAGTATTGTTGAAAACCCGGATTTATATAAATACCTTACAGGTAGGCAAAATTTAAAATATTTGTCACAATTTTACGGTAAAAAAGCAATAGAAAACATAGATTCTGCAATTGAGCTTGTAAAAATGAAAGACAGAATTGACACTAAAGTTAAAACGTACTCGCTTGGTATGCGCCAGCGTGTTGGCTTAGCGCAAGCAATATTGCACATGCCACCGCTGTTAATTTTAGACGAACCAACTAATGGCCTAGACCCAATAGGCATAAAAGAGTTGCGCGAACTTTTAAAAAACCTAGCGCAAAATGCCGGTACGGGCGTTTTTATTTCAAGCCACCTTTTAAGCGAGATGGAATTGATGTGCGACAGAATTTACGTTATTGATAACGGAGTAATTATTGGCGAAAAAACAATGGGGCAAGAGGTAAATGAAGAAGTTTACCAGTATACATTTGTTACAGACAATAACAAGCTTGTTTTAGATAAGTTTAAAGAACTTGGAACAAATTGTGATTTATTGCCCGAAGGCGTTAATATTGTTATGAAAAATGAGGAAATACCAAAAATTATAACAGGGCTTGTAAAAATGGGCGTTAAAATATATGCGGTTAACAGGCAACAACGCTCTCTTGAGCACGACTTTATTTCGATGACAACCGGCTCAAAAACACAAATATCTTAAAGGGGTGCTTATATGAATTTTTTTAAACAAATTAAAGCCGAAATGGCTAAGATGATTCGCTCTAAATTTATAATAATATCAGGTGCATTAATATTTTTGTTTATTACAGTTGTTGTGCCTATAATGGGATATGTTTCAAGTAATAGGCAAAATGATTACTATTACGGTGGATACTATGAACAAACAGTTATTATTGATGGCGAAGAGCACGCAATTGAAAACCAAATAATGTGGGAACTTTTTTACTTGCAAGACAATATGATGTATATTGAAGATTGGTTAGCAGGCCAGCCGCTGTTGTACGCGCAAGACATGATAGATAAGTTAACTGAATTTTATTCAAAGTATGCGTTTTCAATAGAAGATGATTCAGATTACAGAATGAGACTGTCTTACAGTATGGCAAGTAATGTATCAAAGCTTTATGTTTTGCAACTGCAAGATGCAAATATAGACGACGTTAAAATGGCACTTGATAACGGCGTATATTCAAACATTAACGTTGATTTGATTTTTGAAATGACAGAGCAAGAAAAAGCAGATGAAATAGCAAGAATAGAAAAAGCGCTCGATGATTTTGATTCTCTTATGCTGGACAATGATTTTTCTAAATACGTTGATATAACAAGAGCAGAATATGAAAATGAGATTGAAGAATCACTTACTAGAATTGAAACACTTGAACAAGATATTATTGACGATCCTTCACAAGAAGAATTTATGGCAGAGGAAATTGAAAGATTAAAGCTAAACATTACAAATATTGAGCAAAGCCAAATACCGGAATTAGAGTATAGGCTTGAGAATAATATTATTTTTGACAACGGAACATGGCAAGATTCTGCCTTATCAAGCAAAACAAACAACGAGAGGCGAATATTAGAAGCCGACCTTTATAAAGAAACAGAAGAAAGTTTTTATGAAGCACCATGGTTAGTGGATCAATACGGCTCTTACACAGAGTATTTACAAGCGATTGAAAAAGATAAACAAGACGCCGAGTTTGATTTATTTGTTGCACAAAGCAGCCTTGATTCCGGCAAACCTGACATGCGATTTGTACCGGAAGGCGCAAGAAACACCACAT
The DNA here is from genome assembly GCA_964368905.1 of uncultured Bacteroides sp. GTDB lineage: Bacteria > Bacillota > Clostridia > Oscillospirales > Ruminococcaceae > Ruthenibacterium. Next base: position 401 of record CAYJDK010000138.1, on the reverse strand, counting down.
ACTCTGTTTTTAGCTTTGCAATGATAATAATGCTATTTGGCGTGCTTATAGGCGGCTGGGTAATAGCAAGCGAGTTCCAAAGCGGCACAATACGCCTTTTAATGATACGACCAAGAACAAGGATGAAAGTACTGTTTTCTAAATATACAGCCGGGCTTTTGCTTGTTTATGTGCTTTATTTTGCAGTGCTTTTGGTTACATTAATATTTAACGGTGCGGTTAGTGGTATAAGCGATTACTTCTATCCAAACTACACAGCAAGTGGAGAAGTTAACTTTTTTATAATGTTTATAGGCCATATGTTAGCCGTTTCTTCAAGTTTTGCATTTGTTTATACTTTAAGTTTTGCGGCTTCTTCTATAATAAGAAATATGGCAGTTTCAATAGTTTTACCTGTAATT
>CAYJDK010000137.1:4807-5680 GCA_964368905.1 uncultured Bacteroides sp. | reverse complement strand
AGCTGTTAAGCCTCGCCTTTTGGCTGCATTTATTACCATTTGTGCACTTGGAATAATTGGTGTTGGTTATTTGTTTAACGCAATACAATTTATATTAATATAGCATAATTAATTAAACAACAAATTTGGTAAAACGGCGCACAACTGTGCCTTACAGTAAAATTTTAAACGGAGGATTTTAATATGGGATTTTTTAATTTTGGTAAAAAGAAACAAAACGAAACTTGTGATTGTGGCGGTGCATGCAACCCTAAAGCAAATAACACTACAATTGAAAACAAAAAAGACGATGAAGCCTGTGCATATAACAGCAATGAAGGCAATGAAAAATCTTATTGTTCAAACATAGATGCAACGAGTATTTCTAACGCAAAAGCAGAACTTGATAAAGGCGCAAAAATAAAAGTATTAGGCCCTGGTTGCAAAAAGTGCACTGCACTTGAAGATGCAACAAAACAAGCCTTGGCAAACCTTAATATTAACGAAAGCATAGACCATGTTACAGACTTTGCAGCAATTGCCTCTTATGGTGTTATGTCTACTCCTGCACTTGTTGTGGACGGAAAAGTTGTATCATACGGCAAAGCATTAAAAGTAAACGAAGTAGAAGATATATTGAAAAAAGCGCGAGCATAAAGGAGAAAATTATGGCTGACAAAAAACAAAGTGGCATTGGCTTTTTTGAAAGATACTTAACTGTTTGGGTTATTATTTGCATGGTACTTGGTGTGCTTATAAGTAAATTTTTACCTTCTATTCCTGAATTTTTAGGAACTTTTGAGTACGCTAACGTTTCAATACCTATTGCTGTTTTAATATGGCTTATGATATACCCAATGATGATGAAAGTGGATTTTCAAAGCATTAAAAATG
>CAYJDK010000137.1:0-4797 GCA_964368905.1 uncultured Bacteroides sp. | reverse complement strand
TATTGCTTGGTTTTTCTTTTTTGTAATTTTTAAAGGCTTTATTACACCAGAGCTTGCCACGCACTATTTAGCAGGTGCCGTATTATTAGGTGCAGCTCCTTGCACAGCAATGGTTTTTGTTTGGAGCCATTTAACAAAAGGCAACCCGGCATACACTGTTGTTCAAGTTGCCACAAACGATTTAATTATTCTTGTTGCATTTACACCTATTGTTGCTTTTTTATTGGGAGTAAGCGGCGTTAGTGTGCCGTGGAATACATTAATTTTATCTGTGGTGCTTTTTGTGGTTATTCCGCTTTTGGGTGGTGTTATTACACGCGCTCTTGTAACAAAAAATAAAGGGATAGAATATTTTGAAAAAACATTTATTCCAAAATTCAGTAATGTTACTATAATTGGGTTATTATTAACTTTAACATTAATTTTTTCGTTTCAAGGCAATGTAATTTTAGAAAACCCCGTGCATATAGTACTTATTGCGGTACCTTTAATCATCCAAACTTTTTTAATTTTCTTCATAGCATACCTTGCATCAAAATTCTTAAAATTACCGCATAACATAGCGGCACCGGCGGGAATGATAGGTGCTTCAAACTTTTTTGAGCTATCTGTTGCTGTTGCAATTGCATTGTTTGGAACAAACAGCCCTGTTGCGCTTGCAACTATTGTAGGTGTACTTGTTGAGGTGCCCGTTATGCTATTGCTTGTTAAAATTGCAAACAATACACGCAATTGGTTTGTAGACACAAAGCAACAAACATAAGAAAGGAAACTATTTATGAACACAGAAAATAACAATAAACTTAATATAACTTTTGAAGGAAAACCTAAAGTTGCTTTTGTTTGCAACCATAATTCTTGCAGGAGCCAAATGGCAGAAGCACTTGGTAAAATGCTTGCAAACGATGTTTTTGAAAGTTATTCTGCAGGAACAGAAATAAAAAGCGAAATTAACCCCGATGCCGTAAGACTTATAAAAGAAATATACGATGTTGATATGACAAAAACACAGTATAATAAAAAAATTGACACTATACCTAAACCCGACGTTGTAATTTTTATGGGGTGCAATGTAAGTTGCCCTGCACTGCGTGCTCAATATGATGAGAACTGGGGACTAGATGACCCAAGTGGCAAAGCAGACAATGAATTTAAAATAATTATTGAGCAAATACACACAAAAATTCTAGAATTAAAAGAAAAATTATCATAATTTTTAAAGCCGAACTTATTTTTTTAAGTTCGGCTTTATTATTTTAAAAAAGCATCATTCATTACAGTTTGGCTTATAATTTTTTGGCATTATTAAGATTGACTTTAAAAGACAACTAACGTATACTTATAATAAATAAACACGTGCTAATTATTAGCGGAGGTTTTTATGAGTTATATAAAATTTAAAGACGTAAAAAAAAACATACCATGTTGGAGAAGTTGACATAAATGCACTGGATGGTGTTAGTTTTGAAATTGATAAAGGAGAACTTGTAATTATTGCAGGCGCCTCAGGAGCCGGCAAAAGTACAATTTTAAATATTTTAGGCGGCATGGACCTTGCTTCTCATGGCGAAATAACAGTTGATAATAGGCGTATTGATAGCATTAGTGAAAAAGAATTAACAAATTACAGAAGGCATGATATAGGATTTGTGTTTCAATTTTATAATTTAATGCAAAACTTAACTGCAATAGAAAATGTAGAACTTGCAACTCAAATTTCAAAGAATCCTTTTGATGTTAACAAAATAATTAATCAGGTTGGCTTAAACGACAGGAAAAACAATTTCCCATCACAGCTTTCAGGTGGGGAGCAACAACGTGTGGCTATAGCGCGTGCACTGGCTAAAAGGCCAAAATTGCTGTTATGTGACGAACCAACAGGTGCACTCGACTACAACACAGGCAAACAAATTTTAAAACTGTTACAAGAATGCTGTAAAAGTTTTAACATGACAGTTGTTTTAATTACTCACAATTTATCATTATGTCCAATTGGTAATAAAGTAATAAAAGTTAAAAGTGGTAAAATATTAAGCGAGGAAATAAACCAAAACCCCAGCCCTGTTGATGAAATTGAATGGTAATCTAGCTCCTTTTATTTCATTGTAACAAACAAATAAATTTGAATTGCTTGTTTTTAATATTTAAACAGCAGTATTTATTGTAAATATAAAATATTTTTGAGGGTGATATAATGGCTCAAGTTTTAAAAAATTCGCAAAGAGAAAAAATTTTGAATAGCGCTTTAAGTGAATTTGCAAAGTATGGTATACAAAAAACTTCTATACGTAATATTGCAAAAAAATCAGGCATGACTGTTGGAAATATATATCATTATTATAAAAATAAACAAGACATTGCAAATGCCGTTTTAGCGCCTGCATTAGATAAGCTTAATTGCACATTAAAAGAAATGTTAAGTAAAAACATGCCAATTTTAAATAGCGAGCACCATATGCTTATTACAGAAGATGAAATGAAAAACTTGCTAATTACTTTAGCAAATATTATTGCCGATATTGAAGAAAACCATACAGAAGAACTATACGTTATTATAAATGATGAAGAGATTAATAATATTTACAGCACTATATTTTTAGGATATATTGAAGACATATTTAATATTACTAAACCATTTAGCTCATACTCACAGCCCATGCTGGATATGTTAGCAAAATCTTTTACAACAGCCATTTTTTCAGGTGTAAAAGAATGTGTTATATTTAAATACAACAATCCAATTAGTAAAGAGGATTTCAGAGAAATTCTAACCATTTTTTTATCACAGTCATTTTTAATATTAAAGTTTTAATGAAAGCGATTTTATGAAATATAAAACAATTTTTAAACATCTTAAAAGAGAGTTAAAAAACTCACTAGGACGCTTTGTGGCACTTTTTGCAATAACTGCTTTAGGTGCCGGTTTCTTTGTGGGTTTAAGTTCTAGCGGCCCAAACATGTTGCGCACTGCTGATAAGTATTTTTCTGACCAAAAACTTGCAGATTATAGATTGCTTTCTACAATGGGTTTTACTCAAGATGACATAGATGTGCTAACTGATAGCGGTGATTACTCTGCTGTTATGGCAGGATACGCACTTGATGTTTTAATTGAATCACCACAGGGAACTCAAGTTGTTAGGCTTCAGGGTTTACCCCAAGATTTAAGCAGCGAAAATGTTTTAAATTTACCCCTTTTAGTTGAAGGACGCTTGCCTTTAAACAATAATGAATGCCTTGCAGACAGCGCAACTAATTCACAAATAGGCGATATAATAACACTTTCATCTGAAAACGAAGAAGACACACTTGACTTGTTAAAACCGCGTGAATTCACCGTTGTGGGCATTGCTCAATCACCTTACTATATTTATTTTACGCGCGGTACAACAAATTTAAAAGACGGGCAACTCGAAAGTTTTTATATTATACCTGAGTCTGCATTCGATTCAGAGTTTTATTTAGAAGTATGGCTAAAAGACGCAAAAACAAACAGCATAAGCAGTTTTAGCGATGAATATAAGCTATTCCAAGATAACGCCGAAGAAAGGCTTGAAGATTTATCAAGCGAGCGCTCAAAAATTAGGCTACAAGATATTTTATTTGACGCCAATGAAGAGCTAAATGATGCACGCTTAGAGCTTTTTGACGGACAGCAAGAATTAAACGATGCACGTTTAGACGCAGATGCAGAATTTGCAGACGCACAACAAGAAATAAACGATGCTCAAAAAGAAATAAACGATGCTAAGGCTGATCTTATTAGCGGACAAGACGAAATAGATGACGCAAAACAGCAAATTGAAACAGCCCTTAACGCATTACTTGAGGGACAAGCGGAATATGAGGCCGGGCTTGCACAGTTTAACAAAGGATATGCAGAATTTGAAAAAGGGCTTAATGCATATAATAAGGCACAAAGCGATTTGCAGGCGTTAAAACTATATGTAGATGCGCTAAATTTACAGCATCAACAAGAAGTTGCCTTACTGCCTATTTTACAAACAGATACTGCTATGTATTCCGGCTATTTAACAAATTTAAAAAATAACAGTGCTTTAGGCGCAAGTGGCTTATCTGACTTTACATCAGTTAGTGGGCAAGTTGTTAATTCTCTTTCTTCCACAATTAATGCACTACAAGACACAAATGCACTTAAAGCGTTGCTGCAAGCGTCACTTAACACAATTACTATCAATATCCCGGCATTAAATACAGATTTTACAACGGCCTCAAACAATATAATTAACACCTTAGAAAATAATGTTATACCTAATATAAACAGCGAAATAATACGCCTTCAAACAAGCATACCAACCATTGCAGGTGAAGTTGCTGCTCTAACACCAACAATACAACCAACAGAAGATGCACTTCTTAAACAAAAACCTATAATTGATGCTACACAACTTGAGATGAACAAAGCTAGGGCTGAATTAGATGTAGCACAGTGGGAATTACACGCAGGTTTTACGTCACTTGCACAAGCACAGATAGACGCCGATTTTCCTGCACTTGAAGCAGAGATTGCAAGCGGGTGGAAAGATGTAAACGAAGGCCAAAACGAGCTAAACACAGCAATAGAGGAGCTTGCGGACGCAAAAGAAGAAGTAAACGAAGAATTTGCAAAGGCAGAGAAAGAAATTGAAGATGCGATAATTGAAATTAAAGACGCCGAAGCCGAAATAGCAGATTTAGAAGAACCATTATGGATAGTTCAGACACGAGAAGACCAACCCGGATACGGCGGATATTCAAACAGCGTTGACAGTGTAAATGCTATTTCAGGTATATTCC
>CAYJDK010000136.1:5452-5693 GCA_964368905.1 uncultured Bacteroides sp. | reverse complement strand
TAATATTTTCTATTCCAAACGGAAAATTTCTAAACCCTGCATACAAAACCACTTGTGCGCCATTTTTTTTAAGTTCTGAAACGAGCATATAAAGAGGTGCTATTCCAATACCGCCTCCAACAACTCCAACAGGTTTTCCGTTTGCCGTTTTAATAATTTCTTTAATATCAAAACCGTTTCCAAGCGGCCCGGTAAGAGTTAAATTATCACCTTTTTTAAGGCAAGCAAGTTTATTTGTTCC
>CAYJDK010000136.1:3588-5442 GCA_964368905.1 uncultured Bacteroides sp. | reverse complement strand
AAAGATAGTTTACATGTGTTTGCATCATAGTAGTGCACACTAATAGGGCGCGAAAGTGTTGGTTCTTCATCAAATCCCCAACAGCGCAACATGTAAAACTGTCCTGCACATGGGGGTGTATTTATTCGCTTATCAAGTTGAACGCTCATTAAGTAAACATTCTCGTGTTCAAGCGCATTTGATATAACTTTAGCTTCAAAGTTGTTCGCAAGCGTCATGTATATCTCCTTTCATTCGCACACATTCGTTATAAGCAGCCTCGTCAAAACTAATACCATCTTGTTTTTTATATGCAAGTAAAACACTGCGGCTTGAATTAACAACACCACCGTTTTTGTTTTTGTCTAAATATTGTGCAATGTCTTGTTCTTTTCCGCCTTGCGCACCATAGCCCGGTATTAAAAAAAAGCTATCTTTGTATTTTTGTCTAATCTCTTTTGCTTCTTCTATGTGAGTTCCACCAATTACAAGCCCTAAAGAAGAATAGCCTTTTTGAGAAACAAAATCTTTACCCATATTATTTAACTTATCTCCCACAAGGTCATAAACGTGGCGGTTATCCTGCAATTTTTCGTACTCAAAATCTTTTGCACCGGGGTTAGATGTTCTACAAAGTACAAAAACACCTTTTTTGCTATCTTTCATATAAGGTGTATATGGCGAAATTGAGTCAAGGCCCATATAAGGTGCAAGAGTAATAAAATCGGCTTCAAAATCGCCTTCAAAATGTGCCATTGCATACATCTGTGCTGTGTTTGCAATATCTCCTCTTTTAATGTCTGCTATTGTTAACAGTTTTTGGTAGCGCAAATAATCTAGCGTGTTCTTATATGCAAGCATACCATCCATTCCAAGCGCTTCATAATATGCAATTTGAACTTTAAAACATCCTGCCACATCTTTTGTTGCATCTATAATTCTTTTATTAAAGTTAAAAACATTTTCACCTTTTGTTTTTGTATTATCTACAAAATCTGCAGGCAAATAAGAAAAATCTGTATCAACTCCAACACAAACCGGCCCTTTATCTTCAACCGATACGTACAATTTATCCATATTTGTCATAGTCATCAAAATCTCCATTCTGTGCAAAGCACATATTATTTTTTAACCTCCATACAGAATGGAGATTTTTTGGCATGTACCGTCTTTAACGGTACGCCTTATTATAATTAGTTAGCGTGATTTTTCACGCTATACTCCATTCTGTGCAAAGCACATATTATTTTTTAACCTCCATACAGAATGGAGATTTTTTGGCATGTACCGTCTTTAACGGTACGCCTTAACCTAAATTATCGCTTTTATACGTTACTTTTCCACCTTTTATAGTAATAACAACTTTACCTTGCACTTCTTCTTTATCAAATAGTGAGTTGTTACTTTTACTTGAAAATTTTTGTTTATCAATACTATACTTTGCATTCAAATCAACTAATACAATGTCACCGTCATAACCTTCTTCTATTTTACCTTTATTTATTCCTGCTATTTTAGCCGGGTTTTTGCTCATTAATGCACTTAACCTATCAAGTGGTAGCAAATTTTGTATACACAGCTTTGTATAACATACAGCAAATGCTGTTTCTAGCCCTACAAGGCCCGGTGTGCCATTTAATTTTTCTTCATCTGTATGTGGTGCATGGTCTGTTGCTATTGCATCTACTTTTCCATTTATTATTGATTTAATTATATAATCAACGTCTTGCTTTTGTCTTATAGGTGGGTTAACACGATACTCATTATCGTAAAACCAAATATGGTGTGGTGTAACCTCACAAGTTACATTAGTACCATTTTCTTTTGCGTTTACAATTGCTTTTAATGCCTCTTTTGTTCTTACATGGCACATGT
>CAYJDK010000136.1:0-3578 GCA_964368905.1 uncultured Bacteroides sp. | reverse complement strand
TGTATTGTGCTAAATGTAAATTTCTTACTGTTTCTATATTCTCGGCAAGCCTATAATCCTCGCCGCTTATATCCATATCTTCAGCGTGGCTAAGTACGGTTATGTTTTTAGTCTTTGCTATTTTCATTGCTTGCCACATAATTTTATTGCTTTGTACCCCTTTGCCATCATCGCTTATAAAATTTATGCCTTGTGGTAAATTGTTTAAATGAGTTATAGTTTCACCGTCAAAATTTTCAGTTATGCTAACACATTGGTTAACATCGCATAAATTAACAAGCCTTGCTTTTTCAGTTATGTTTTGGGCAATTTCTGCACTTGAACATACGGGATTTGTGTTTGCCATACACACAACATAAGTATAACCTCCGGCTGCTGCCGCTTTGCTGCCTGTTTCAATATCTTCTTTATACTCATATCCCGGTGTTCTAAAATGGCAATGCAAATCAACAAAAGCAGGTAGCGCTGTTAAATTTTCTGCATTTATTATCTCATCATCAATGTTATTTTCAGTTATTCTATTTAAACAAACCTCTTTAATAACTCCATTTTTTATTAAAATGTCTACTTTTGCACCATTTGAAAGAGTTGCATTTTTAATTAACATATACTACCCCTTAAAATATCTTACTAATAATAATTAATTACATAAAAAAAACTTTTCCCAAAATAAAAGGGAAAAGTTAATAACAAAACAAATAGTAAATAGAAAATACCAAGCCGTTTGTAACCATTTTTTGTTTTGGTACGTATTTCCCCAGCATGATATTCTCCTTACACTTTATATTTTATACATTTAATAATGTTTAAGCTTTTGCATTTAAATAGTATTAATAAACACAATGTTCTGTTTATTACATTTCGTATTATAATACCATTATTAAAGCACATTGTCAATGTTAAGCTCGTGTAAAATATATTCATGCGTTATAGGATTTTTCTGTGTATAATTTACAAAACACACTTTTTTACAAGCATATAAAATTGCCACACCTCTTTTGATATTAGGAAGTTTCATCGTATTTTTGTTTAAATTAAGTGCTTTTATAACTTTACCCAAATTATCGTCTTTTACATGTAGTACAGCGGGCAATTTACCTGTAGAATTTGTACTAAGCCTGTCTTTAACCATTTCGTCACGCAAGGCATGCTCATTAATACCGGGCATATTTTTTAATGTAGTATATAAAAAGTGCGTGTATTCATCTAAACTTACGCCATGTGCATTTAAACCGCTTTCTTTTGCAATTTTACCCAAACAAGAATAAAATAAAAACGGAGTTTTACCTGTTGCCTTTATTGCATACTTTGCCGTTCTTTTAAACCTCTTGCTGTTATAAATACGCTCTAGTTCATTTTCACAAAAACTAATTGTTTTTATATCCGCTTGTGATAACCATGGCGTATCAATTACTTGGTATGGAGGTTTTTGGCTATAAGTACACTCAAATTCTTCAGGATTTTCGCTTATTGCACTTCCCTTCAATATTTTCAAAAAACCAAGTTGCAATACGTGCGCATTTAACGCATATGCTGTATTAAAGCTTTTTTCAAACGAATGCAAATCTTCATACTTTAAACCTGCAATTAGGTCTATATGAATGTGAATATTGCCTAAATTCATTAATTTAGTAATATTTTGCTTTACTTTTTGTGTGTTTGTAGTTCTATAAACTGCCTTAAGCGTTTTTTCATTAAATGATTGCATTCCAATTTCAAGTTGCACTGCACCTAAAGGCATTTTTGACAAAATATTAATTGTTTCATCTTTTAAAATGTCTGCTGCAATTTCAAAGTGAAAACATACATGTTTCGGAATATTCTTTCCGTAATTGTCTAATACAAACTGCAAAATACTGTTTGCATGTTTAGTATTTGCGTTAAATGTCCTATCCACAAATTTAATTGTTTTTGTTCCTGAATTTGCAAGTTTCAAAATATTTTCAAAAACAGTTTCTAAATTAAAGTATCTTGGTTTTCCACACCTGCCCGATAAACAAAACGCACAACTGTATGGGCAACCCCTGCTTGTTTCTATATATGCAATGCGTCCATTTATTGCATTTATGTATTCTTCACTTATTGGGTTTACAATGTTATCACTTAAAATTGCAGGATCTTTAATATATATTTTTGTACAAAGCCCATTAATATTTACTTCTTGTAACGAAAGATTATTTGCAACATTTAAAAAAAGTTGCGCAAAGCTCTCTTCTGCTTCTCCTGACAATATGCAATCAATAAAATTATTTTCTTGCAATATTTTTTTTGCACAATAGCTTACCTCAGGCCCACCCAAAACTACAATAGTTTTTGGGCTATGCTTTTTTACTAACATTGCAATTTCAAGTGTTTTTTCTATGTTCCAAATATAACAACTAAACCCAACTAAAACAGGGTTTGGTTTTAATATATCTTTAACTATTTCTTCTTTGTTATCATCTGCTTTTTGCACTGTGCTTTCAACAACTGTTGCATTTAAATTTATTGCGCCACTATCTTTGTTTATTTTACTATTTAGTTGCTTAACACCGGCCAAAAGGCAATACGGCGCAAGTGAAGCATGAATATATTTTGCGCTAAGCACACAAACAACCGCATTGTATTGCATTATTACTCGCCTTTTTCTTTATTTTTTTTCATCATATTTGCTAGCACTGTTACAGGCAAGCTATAAAGGTTAATAAACCCTTCTGCATCTGTTTGGTCGTAAATTTCATCTTCTTCAAATGTTGCAAGCGCCTCGCTGTAAAGACTGTATGGTGACGTTGTACCAGCAGGTATTATATTACCTTTGTACAATTTAAGTTTTACATCGCCTGTAACATTTATTTGTGTTTGCTCAACAAATTTAGACAGTGCCTCTCTCAAAGGTGTGTACCACTTACCGTTATAAACAAGGTTTGCAAATTTATGTGATATTTCCTGTTTAAAATGCATTGTATCTTTATCAAGGCATAACATTTCAAGCTGGCGGTGTGCAAAGTATAAAATTGACCCACCAGGTGTTTCATAAACACCGCGGCATTTAATTCCTACAAGGCGGTTTTCTACAATATCAATAATACCAACACCGTTTCTGCCGCCAATTTTATTAAGCTCAATTATTAGCTTACTTGCTTTCATATTTTCGCCGTTAAGTGCTGTCGGTACACCTTTTTCAAAATGAACTGTAACATATTCTGCTTTATCCGGGGCTTGCTCCGGGCTAACGCTCATTTCTAAAAAGCCGGGTTTGTTATACGTTGGTTCGTTTGCAGGGTCTTCTAAATCTAAACCCTCATGAGACAAATGCCATAAATTTTTATCTTTGGAATAATTTGTTTCTCTACTAATTTTCAAAGGAATATCACGCTTAATTGCATATTCTATTTCTTCTTCTCTGCTTTTAATATCCCAAATACGCCAAGGCGCAATAATATCAATTTCTGGCGCAAGCGCTTTAACAGACAACTCAAAACGCACCTGGTCGTTACCTTTTCCTGTACAACCATGGCAAATTGCATCTGCATTTTCTTTTTTAGCAATTTCAACAAGGCGTTTTGCCATAGGTGGACGCGCAAAGCTTGTTCCAAGCA
>CAYJDK010000135.1:0-5720 GCA_964368905.1 uncultured Bacteroides sp. | reverse complement strand
GAACAATTGCTTTAAATAAAATAATAAATAATCGAAGCATAGCGTAGATTATTTATATTATACGAAGTATGAGTATAATATAAATTGCAAACTTGTTCGGTTGCCACGCAAGTGGCGAGAACAATTGCTTTAAATAAAATAATAAATAATCGAAGCATAGCGTAGATTATTTATATTATACGAAGTATGAGTATAATATAAATTGCAAACTTGTTCGGTTGCCACGCAAGTGGCGAGAACAATTGCTTTAAATAAAATAATAAATAATCGAAGCATAGCGTAGATTATTTATATTATACGAAGTATGAGTATAATATAAATTGCAAACTTGTTCGGTTGCCACGCAAGTGGCGAGAACAATTGCTTTAAATAAAATAATAAATAATCGAAGCATAGCGTAGATTATTTACATTATATTAAGTTTTCGTCTTGAGTTTTCCAATGTACATCTTTTAAGTATAAGAATAATTCTTCTTTTTTTCCGCTTTTAAAAAGCTCAACAATATGTTTGTGCTGATTGTTCATTTCAGATAACATCTTAAAAAGTTCACTTAATTCAGAACTTGTATATGTCATTGGCAAAAATTCGTTATGTATATTGTCAATTATTTTTAATAGATATTTATTCTTGCACGCTTTTCTGTATACATTGTGAAATTCGTCTTGCAAACGAGAATACTCACTATAATTTTGATATTTAACAGCAATTTCAAGCATGTCTATTATTTGGCACATTAACGAGATATCTTCTTGTGTTACATTATCAAACGCAAGCTCCGCTACAAGTGCATCAAGAGATGCCAATACGTCATAAATATCTTGTTTTTCTCTTGTGCTTTTTTTATTAACAGTAAAACCACGGTTAGGTGTACTCTTTAAAATATCTTCTGTTGCAAGTTGTATAAGTGCTTCTCTAACAGGTGTCCTACTTAAATTAAGTTCTTTACATATGTCAGCCTCTCGCACTTTGTCGCCGGGAACAAGCTTTCGGCTTTGTATCATCTGTAAAATATGTTCACGTACGTCAGAGCGCAAAGTAATTGATTTTCTCATTCGGACTCCTTTCTTGATAAAACTAAAAAGTGTATATTCTTTTTAACAAATTAATATTACTTGGTATAATTATTCTAACATAAAAATATAACGTTTTATAGCTATTTATGTTTTTAAAGTATATCATATACATTATATTGTGTCAAACATGTTCTAAAAAAAATACAATATATTTAATAGTATATTTGTTAAAATAGTAAAAAAAGTAAAATTTATAATTTTTATAAAAAAAATCTATATATCGTTAAAAAATATTTTTTTATATAATTGCAAATTAATATAAAATTTATAGAATTTTACAAATTTTAAAGTTACCTGTAATGATAATTACCACTAGATATTGCTTTAATATGGCTATATATTTACCAAAACTTGTGCAACAAGTAAAAAATATATTTGAATTTTTGTAGCATATGCATTATTGACTATAACTTTTTATAATTGTATAATGTATACATAATTTGTTGAAAAGGAGTTTTTTTATGAATAAAAAACCGTATATAGTTGTAGAATGGAACGATACCGAGAGCACTGCAAAGGGTTGGCTTTGCGCATATAATTTTGTTAACCATTATTGTGGTGGTGGAACAAGAATGCACCCAACAGTAACAAGAGAAGAAGTTATTAGACTGGCAACTACAATGGGATATAAATATAAAGCTTGTGAATCGTTAACTACAGGCGGCTGCAAAGGCGGCATAGCTTATGATTATAAAGCACCTGATGCTAAAGATGTTTTATATCGTTATCTTGTAGCAATGTCACCTTATATAAGGTCTGGCGTTTCAATTGGCGGCGACCTTGGTGTTGACTATGGCGATGTTTTAAAAATACTTGATGATATTGGAATAGGCTTGCCACAAACAAAAGCAATGAAAAACGACCCTGAGTTCCAAAAAAATATTGCAAACCATGACGCGGCGTGTGAAATGAAATACGATGGTTTTTTAATGTATGACATGATAACAGGCTACGGCTGTGCATTCTCGTTAGACGAAGCATGGAATTTTAAAGGTGGACAAAAAGGTGCAAGCGTTGCAATTCAAGGCTTTGGTTGTGTTGGCGCAAGTATGGCATATTGCCTTGATAAATTAGGCTATAAAGTAGTTGCTATATCAGATGCAAACTTACTTGTAAGCTGTGAAGATGGACTAAATGTTAAAAAATTAGTTGAAACAAGATTGCCAAAAGGCGAGTTAAACAAAGATGCTTTTGAGAGCAACTATGTTGTAACTGAAAACACAAAATGGTTAGACGTACCTTGCGATATACTTGTTCCTGCAGCACTTGAAGATGTTATTAATAAAGACAATGCACATAAAGTTAAAGCAAAATTAATTGTAGAGGCTGCTAATATACCTGTTACAGAAGAAGCAGATGCAATTTTACATAAAAACGGCGTTGATATTTGTGTTGACTTTGTTGCAAATATGGGCGGCATACGTATATACGAGGCATTAGTTTTTGGTATTGTTGGCGCTGTACCTGCAGATATAGTTAAAGATACAGAAGATATTATTAGAAAACAAACTAAAAAGATGTTTGAAAAAGCTAAAGCTGAAAATAAAACTCATAGACAAGTGGCAAGAGAGCTATTTGCACCTGATACATTCGATACACCTGACATGTAAATTTTTGGAGGTATAAAGTGGAAAAACTATTTATTAATGAAGAATGCTGCAAAGGATGCATGTATTGTATTAATGCTTGCCCTAAAAAAGCATTGTCTGTAAATAAAAACAAAACCAACAGCAAGGGCTATATGCCCGTTGCTGTTGATGAAAATGTATGTATAGCATGTGGTATATGCTATACAGTATGTCCTGATTACGTATTTGAAATTAAAAAGGAGGTATAGTAAATGCAAAGAATGTTAATGAAAGGCAATGACGCCGTTGCCGAAGCTGTTGTAAGAGCAGGCTGCCGTTTTTTTGCAGGGTATCCTATAACTCCTCAAAGTGAAGTTTTAGAATATCTATCAAAAAGAATGCCCGAAGTTGATGGGGTTTTTGTTCAAACAGAAAGTGAAATTTCCGGTATATCCATGGTTTATGGTGCAGCTGCCACCGGTCACAGGGCTTTTACAAGCTCATCTGGCCCCGGTTTTAGCCTTATGCAAGAAGGAATATCTTATATAGCATCTGCCGAACTTCCTTGTGTTTTACTTAATGTACAACGTTATGGTTCAGGGCTTGGCGATATTTTTATAGGCCAAAGTGATTACTGGCAAACTGTTAAAAACGGTGGACATGGTGATTATCGCACATTAGTTTATGCGCCGTCTTCTGTTCAAGAGAGCATTGATTTAACTATGCTTGCTTTTGAAAAAGCCGAACAATATAAAAATCCTGTTGTTTTGTTAAGCGATGCTTCTATTGCACAAATGATGGAACCTGTTGTTTTGCCTGAAATGAAAAAAGACAACCCCGACGAAAAAGATTGGGCTTTAAAAGGAAAAGGCGACGGTGAGTCTAAGAGGCATACAAGTGTAATGTATTATATGAATAATTACGACGAATACATTAAAAACAAATATAAAGAAATGGAAGAAAATGAACAGCTTTTTGAAAACGTTATGATTGAAGATGCCGAAATAGTATTAGTTGCTTATGGTATTTCATCCAGAATTTGTTATGAAGCTGCAAATATGCTTAGAAGTGAAGGACATAAAGTTGGGTTAATTCGCCCTATCAGTTTGTTCCCATTCCCTAAAAAAGCATTTGATGAAGCTAAACGCGCAAAATGTTTTATTAGTGTAGAAATGACAAAACTTGCACAAATGTACGAAGATGTAGTTTTAACTGTAATGGATAAAAAACCTGTGTTTTCAATTACGGGTGGTACATCGCTTTATGACTCTGATGATATTTGCAAACAAGTTAAAGATATAATTGCACAAATGGGAGGGCAGTAATAAATGGAACGTTTAAGACCAAAAGCGGTACAGCTTGATAATAAATACTGCCCCGGTTGTGGACATGGTATTATAAACAGGCTTGTAGCCGAAGTATTAGAAGAAATGGGTAAAGATAAGCAAGCACTTGCCGCAATTGCAGTTGGTTGTGCAAGTTTAATGCCGGACACATTCGGTATTGATTGCGTTCAAGCGCAACATGGAAGGGCTGCTGCAGTTGCCGTTGGAATGAAAAGATGTAGACCAAACAATATGGTTTTTACATATCAAGGCGACGGCGACGCATTGGCAATAGGTTTTTCAGAAACAATGTACGCGGCAGTTAGGCACGAAAACATAACTGTTATTTTTGTTAATAACGGAAACTTTGGTATGACCGGCGGACAAATGGCGCCTACTACTCTTGAAGGACAAAGAACAACAACTTCACCTGCAGGAAGAGATTGTATTACTACGGGTGATCCTATGGATGTAATTTCGTTGATGACTCCGTTGGCACCTGCATATTTAGCTAGGGGTAGCCTAACAAGCGCAGCGCATATTGCAAAAACAAAAAAATATATTAGAAAAGCGTTTGAGGCTCAAGATAAAAAATTGGGATATTCTTTTGTTGAAATTTTATCACCGTGCCCAACAAACTGGGGACTAAGCCCGTTAGATAGCCAAAAATATATTGAAGAAACAGTAATGACACAATATTCTTTAGGCGAGTTTGTAGAAAAGGAGGCAAAATAATGGCAGGAATTATTTGTGCTGGGTTTGGCGGACAAGGCGTTTTAACAGCCGGTTTAATATTAGCCAAAACAGCTATGGATTACGATAAAAATGTATCTTGGATACCATCTTACGGCAGTGAGATGCGTGGCGGAACAGCTAACTGCAATGTAATTATTGTTGATGGCAGAGTAGCAAGCCCGTTTGTTAAAAAACCGGATATTGTAATTGCCATGAATCAACCTTCTGTTGATAAATTCGCACCAATGTTAAATTCAGGTGGCACATTAATTGTAAACTCCTCAATTGTATCTAATACAGATATAAGAGATGATATTAATGTTTATGCTGTTGCAGCAACAGACATTGCTACAAAAGAGGGTAACCCTAGGGGTGCTAACATAGCAATGATAGGTGCGTTAGCAGCAACAGATCTTTTGCTAGATGCTGAAAAATTGTGTGCAGGTATGGAAAAGTTTTTTGATGAAAAAGGAAAGTCTAACCCTAAAAATGCAGTATGTTTCAAAAAGGGAAAAGATGAAACAAAACAAATTAAGTAGAGGTTAATTATATGAATTTGACAAAACTTTTAAAGCCGAAAAAAATATGCATAGTTGGGGTAAATGAAAAAGCAGGTTTTGGTGGTGACACAGCAAGAAATGTAATTAAGTATATGAATGAAAACGATTACTTTTTTGTGCACCCAACAAGAGAGCAAGTATTTGGTAAAAAGTGCTATAATAGCATATCACAAATTCCATGCAACATTGATACAGTAGTTATTTGTACGCCTCAAAAATCTGTTAATGGTTTATTGCGCGAAGCAAAAGCAAAAGGTGCCGGCGGAGCAGTTGTTTATGCAAGTGGTTATAAAGAAGTTGGTACACAAGAAGGACTTTTATTTCAAAAAGAATTAAAAGCGCTTTGCGAAGAATTAGACATAGCTTTAATGGGGCCAAATTGCGCAGGATTTGTTAATTATATAGACAACGTTTACCCATTTGCATTTTTATCTGAAGACAGAGACCGCAAAGGCGCT
>CAYJDK010000134.1:0-5776 GCA_964368905.1 uncultured Bacteroides sp. | reverse complement strand
ATATCATAGCATTTAAGTTGCATGTTTATAGCAGCTCTTCACAGTGGCTTGGAGAAGTTAGAAACATAACAAGTTTACAATGGCTTGAAGAATACCAAGACGTAGGCGATGTTAAACTTGTTTGTGCTGCATCAAAAATTAACATTGATATTTTAAAAGTTGGTAGTTTTTTGCATAACTCTCAGCGCAAGCACCTTTTTGCCTTAATTGACACAGTTACTTATACCGAAAATGAAGATGGTAGCAACCAAATTACAGTTAGGGCTAAGTTTTCATGTGTTGAATGGCAAACACGTATTATGATGCAGCAAGACTTTCCAAGCACAACTAATGCAGAAAACGCAATGCTCCAAATTGCAACCACTTGTAAAAGAGATTTACCCTGCACAATACCTGCCGCAACAGGGTACACAAACGAAGCGGAAATTGCACAAAAACAGCAAGATGTGTTAAGTGCATTTAAAAGCATAGCAACCATTAGCGGCCTTGGTTTTAGGCATAACTTAAACAGCAATTTAGAGCAAACACTGCTTATATATAACGGCGTTGACAGAACCAATATCAACAGCGAAGATTACAAAGGTTATTTTGCAGTGTCGGCCGGGAATGTACAGGCTATAAACATTGACACAAGCAATGAAAATTACAGCAACTATGCCATAATACAAAGTGGTGACGACGACGAAAACATCCGTATTGTGCATGTAGATTTAACACAAGGTGAAAGCCGCCGAGAAATGCTTAATATTGCCACAGACATAAAAAAAACGTATACAACGCAAGACAGCAGTGGTAATTTAACCACGCACACGTATACACAGGCGCAACTGGACGCACTACTGTTTGAACGCGGTGTTGAATTGCTAAAAGAAAGCGGCAAAACTTTTACAGTAAGTGCAAATCTTCTTTCACTGGGGCTTATTTTCGGTGTTGATTACGACATTGGAGACTTAATGCCAATTGTAATTAATTATCCGCAAAAAGCGCACGTTGCAGCAAGAATTGCATCTGTAAAAATAATATATGAAACTAATATAACAATACAAGCTAATTTAGAGGTGAGTTTATGACAACATGGCCATTAGATAATACACTTTATACAGCACAATCCATAGGCGCATTTACCGGAACAAGAACACGCGGCGTTTTTAGTGCAGACGATTGTTTTGAAGTAAGTGCTATAGGCAACTTTGAATTGCAAGTTCAAGGCGGGCTTGCATGGTTGCAAAAAGAAAAATATTGGGGAGTTGCCGTGCTTGAAACACTGCCAACAGTTTTTAGCATAGATATTGGCAGTGGAGCATTGCAACGGTATGTTGCCGTTGTGCTGCAACTTGATAAAACAGCTAATTTATCACGCCTTGTTTTAAAATACGGTGAATACGGCGACGAAAAGCCATTGCCTGTACGCGATGAATTTTATGATGAAATTATACTTGCATATTGCTTGCAAAAAGCCGGCGCTGTTGAGCTTACATCTGCTGACATTACAGACACAAGGCTAGACGAAGACCTTTGCGGCTTAATGCGAGACGGCGTTACAGGAATACCCACAAGCAGCTTAAATAACAAACTCTCCCAGTTTATTAATTCAATTGAAGCAGAGCTTAAAAGCGTGGAAGACAAAGAAGGGTTAATGCTTATGGCAAGGTACGACCCACAAAATATTGGTTTAGACGTTACTTTGCAACCTTATGAACATGCAAGTTTAAGTGTGCTTAACGGCAGTGGTGCACATGGCACGTTTATTGCCCAGTTTAGCGGAGATGTAGAGTTTTTTACAAACGCCGACCAAAGCGAAAAATATACGGCTAAATTAAATGGAGAACTTTCAAGCATATCAATAATACAAGGCGCATTTTACCAGTTTTATTTAAGTAACGAGCGCATTGAAAACGAAATAACGGTATACGACATAAATTTTAAACAAGGTGGTGCGGCTTTAGCGTACAAAATTATTGCAAGCACCACCGAACCCGCAAACCCTAAAGAAAATACATTTTGGGTACAAACAAATACGCCGTGCGACAGTTACGCGTTTTCAACAAGTGAGCCAACACCACAAGACGGAAAAGTTTGGATAATAACAAACAGGACTAGCAATTACACGTTTAATGCGCATGAAAAGAACGAAATGATAGTAAACCCAACGGGTATTAAACAATATGAAAACGGCGCTTATGTAACTAAATTTGCGAAAATATATAAAAACAACGAGTGGGTTGATTTTAGTGTTATATTTATGCAAAACAATGTTGCACACATTCCTATTACAGGGTATCACTTTTTTAGCGGAGTTACACCGACTCATGGCAGCCAAGGTTTTTACTGGAGTGGTGGAGAAAAAAACGGCTATTATTACTGGCTTTATGATGTTACAAACTATAATACACTTCGTGCCACAGTGTCTATTCAAACGGGCGGAACACACAACAACACTGTTTCACTTTTTATTTACACAAGTTCAGGCACTTTAGTTGCCGGCAGCAATTTTTCCACTACTAATATAAGCAACGTAAGTACTGCAGTAGATATTTCAAACTTAACTGGTACTGTGCGTTTAGCAATAGTAAACCGTGGTTGGATTGACTCAAACTATGTTTACGTTAAACCGCAAATAATTGAAATGACATAGGAGGAAAAAATGAAAACTATATATTTAAACGAGCATTATGAGTGCTTTTTACAAGAAAATGAAAGCACAACGCAAAACATACAAACAGACGTATTTGACGGCAAATGCAAAGCATACATAGAAGGCATGCGCTTTATTCCAGACGGCCAAAGTTGGACACGTAATGACGGCGTGGTTTTTGTTGGAGAAATGGTTGCGCCATTTATTAACTTTGACATATTAATGTCTGCACAAAGTGCATATGAAGAAGCCCTTGCTATAACACGAAATGAATACGAAACAGGGCTTACTGATGTACAGCTGGCACTTGCAGAAATTTACGAAACAATGATAGGAGTGTAATTTTATGGCAAAAATATATTGCACGTTAATACACAAAGGCTTAAAAGATATTGATGATGTTCCGGCTTTAATTAAAGACGAAGTTAAAATTTTATTAAAGGAGATTTATAACTATGTTATTTGATGGAAGAAACGAAGTTCCCTTCAGTTATTCTGCATATGGATACACTAGAAGTAACGGCAGTGTATGGCATGGTGGAATTGATGTTGTAGGCCTTGATTCTGATGTTATTTTAATGCCATCTTACAACGGAAATAGCATAAGCGGAAGTGTTGTTACACAAAGAATAGTAACTGATAAAAACAATTTAACGTGGCAGTGGGGCTATTACGTTTGCGTTAAGCTACATTCTAACCAAACACCGGACATAGTTAATTACCTTTATTTTTGCCACAATAAAGAAAACCTTGTTAAAGTTGGGCAAACTGTTAAAACAGGCGACGCTATTGCAATTATGGGCAACACCGGTAATGCAGAATTTGCAAGCCCTCCCATACCGCATGTTCATTTTGAAGTTAGGAGCACATCTTCAAGCGTAGGCCTTAACCCCACAGCATATGTAGGTTTATCTAACAAGGTAGGTATTTACGGAACTGCGCCAAGCAATTCTTTAAAAAGCGCATATAAAGCAACAGTTCTTGCCACCGGTTTAAGGCTGCGCACGCTGCCAAACACAACGTCAACCACAGTTATTTTGCACTCTCTTACAAAAGGAGAGGAATACGAGGTATTGCAAACAAAAGATGGTTGGGCGTTTTTAAAAATAAATGAAAATTGCGGTGGCTGGGCTTGCATTAACTTAGACGGTGCTACGTTTTTAAATATTGAAGAAATTGCATAAACACAAAATGATTTAAATTTGTTGTAAAGTTTTGCACATAGCACAATTTTAACAAATAATACTTATTACATCTCTTGTTATGCAAATTAGTATCAATTTAGTACTATGAAAATTCTGGTGCGCGCTACAGATTCTTTATTAATGTTTGTTAACTCAAATAGCGGCAGATTGGAGATTTTATGAACATCGATGTACAATTTTTAATTCAAATACTTATTTATGCACTTAGTTTTGGCACATTTTATGGAACTACTACAATAAGGCTTAAAAATTTAGAACAAAAAATGGACAAGCATAATAATTTTATTCAAAGAATTTATAGCCTTGAAGACAAAGTAAAAAACGCAAACCAAAAACTAAATAAACTTTTTAACGATTCCTACAACTTCAATAAAGATGCTTAAAATTTTTAATTGCTAATTTAAAAGGAGATGATATTATGCAAACAAACAAAAACAGCACAACATCCACCGTAAAAACAGACACAATTTTGCGCACTGTAGCATTGCTTTTTGCCTTGATTAACCAAATACTTGCGGCAATTGGCAAAAGCCCATTGCCGTTTGAAAGCGATGATTTAATTCAAGTGATAAGCACAAGTATTACAATTGTAACATCGTTAATTGCGTTTTGGAAAAACAACAGCTTTACAAGCAATGCAATTGCAGCAGACGAATACTTAAAAGTTTTAAACAATAATAACAATTAATTTATAGCGATGTTAAACGTATTATAACAAACATTTAAAAACTATTTTTGCATACCTTACAAACACTTTTTCAATTTTTTTAGCACAAATAACTGTTACTACAATTAAAAAGTTGTGTTTTAAACCTACATAATATACTACTACTTTACAATTACAGCAACTGTATACTGTTTAAATCAATCGTGTTCTACTTCAATAAATATTAAAACATACCGCCATACTGAAATTAAGCAAAAAATTTAATTTCAGTATGGCGGTATATTGTTTTTATAAATACTATTTTACTTTATTTGCAAAATCATTATTAATTATATCTTCAAAAGGCGCAGGTTTATCAAGCTCTCCGGAAGCTATAATTACATTTTGTAAGTTATCAAAGCCCTCTTTTGTCATTGCGGGTGTGCTTGCATATGCGCCTATATCTTTATAGCTTTGCACTGCACTTTCAAGTATTTGCAAATCTGTATCCACAAAAAATTCTTGCACTGTCTTTGCAACCTCTAAAGCAGAGTTATCCATAACCCACTTTTGCCCTTTTGCTATTGCATTTGTAAATTTTTGCACAGTGCTGCTGTTTTTTTCTATATAGCTCTTTGTTGCAAAGTATGCAGTGTAAGGCATTGGCCCTGCTTCTTTGCCAACAGAAGCAACTATGTAACCTTTGTTTTCTGCTTGAACTGTTGATGCAGTTGGCTCAAACATTGTAACATAATCTCCCGTGCCGTTTAAAAAAGCACTTGTCATGTTTTCAAATTGTATAGATGTATCCATGTTCATATCTACATCAGGGTTCATGTTATTTTTTTCAATTGCATAACGAAGAGCCATATAAGGTACTCCACCAACACGCCCCGGTAATATATGCGCATTCATTAAATGTGTAAACTCAAAATTTTCATTTGGCTCTCTTGCAACTAAAAAACTACCGTCACATGCTGTTAGTTGTGCAAAAACTTGGGCATAATCTTCTCTACCCTCGTTATATACATATACACACGCTTCCGGCCCTGCAAGGCCTATGTCTACACTTTCACTAATAACGGCTGCCATAACTTTGTCTGCTCCGCCGCCGTTAGTAAGTTCTATTTCTAAGCCCTCTTCTTCAAAAAAGCCAAGTGCCATTGCCACATATTGCGGTGCATAAAATATGCTGTGTGTAACCTCTGATACTTTTACTTTTTGCAGTGTGCTTTGTTTTGAACAACCAACCAAAAAAAACGCTCCTGCCACAAACAATACTGCCACAAA
>CAYJDK010000133.1:5403-5809 GCA_964368905.1 uncultured Bacteroides sp. | reverse complement strand
GGCCGGCATGTGTAAAAGTTGATTGAAACGAAATAACTTTGCCAAGCTGCCCCGAGCTAATTAATTGCTTTGCAACGGCGTGTGGGGCTTGCAAGCGTTGATTTTGTGCTACCATTAAAATTTTGCCATTTTTCTTTGCTGCATCAATCATATCTTGTGCATCGCTGCACTTAGTTGCCATGGGTTTTTCACAAAGCACATGTTTATTTGCGTTACTTGCTTTTATAGATATTTCAGCATGTGTTGCGTTTGATGTACAAACACTTACTGCGTTTATATTTTTGTCTGCGAGCAACTCGTCAAGTGTTGCATAAGCTTTGGCGTTATAGGCAACTGCAAGTTCTTTAGCTCTGTTTAAATCAGCATCAAAAAACCCAACAATTTTACAGTTTGCATTTTGTGAGTA
>CAYJDK010000133.1:332-5393 GCA_964368905.1 uncultured Bacteroides sp. | reverse complement strand
ATTTATCATTTAGCGTTCTCCTTTTAATTAATTTGTGCGCAAAACTTTCATAGTTTTTAATAAAGACTCTTTATTATCACATTCAGGCCAATATTCAATTCCAAAAAAGCCGCTGTATGCTGTGCTTTTTATTTGCTCTACTATGTGCGCATAGTTTATTTCGCCTGTGTAAATTTCGTGCCTAAAAGGCACACCCGCAGCATGAAAATGCCCAATATAGTCAATATTATTTAAAATGTTACAAACAAGGTTACCCTCCATAACTTGCATGTGATAACAATCATAAAGGCCTTTAACGCTTTTACTATTAACATTTTTTATTATGTCAAACATTTTTTTAGATGAGTCTAAATAATAACCCACATGATCAACTGTTGAGTTTAGAGCTTCTACAACAACTGTCATGTTTTCTTTTTCAAGCAGTTGTGCGGCTGCCTTTAAGTTTTCCTCAATAATATGTTGCTGGCTTTTATCATCACTAGTAACATCTCCGGAAAGGCCTATAAACGTAGTGCAGTTTATGTGCTTTCCAACTTCTATGCTCTGTTTAATTTTTTTCAAAACACTTTCTCTTGTGTCGTTTAATCGCACTTGCCAAGAGTCACACACACTTATTGCGGCAATTGGCATGTTTATATTGGCGCAAGTGCTTGCAATTTTGTCTAAATCTTTATTTTCTGAACCCCAAAATTCTATTGCATCCACACCGCATTCTTTTGCCATTTTTATTCTATCACAGAAATTTAAGTTTTCAAAAATTGGTTCTATGCAAAGTGAAAATTTCATGCCGAACACCCTAACTTTAATTTTAGATTATTAAAAAAGGCAAATACTCTTATATATTAGAATATCTGCCTTTATAAGATTTTGCAATATGTTATTTTTCAAATGTGCAAAGAAGTTCAATAAAACAACCCAAATCTTCTTTGGCATCAAAGTAAGCGTATGCACCGGATGCATCGTTATAAATACCTTTTTGGGTAAGTTTCATGCCAAATTCTTCGCATTTTTTTATTGTAGCATCAATATCTTTTACGTTAAAGGCCATATGATGTATGCCACCACCGGTTTCTTGTAAAAAGTCATTCCATGTAGACGGTTCACCGTACGGCTGAATAATTTCGTATTGTATGTTTCCAAGGTCAAAAAAAGCCATTTTACACCCTGCAAATTTGCTTGGCTTACCCATGTACTCACACTTTGTAATTTCATACGGGCCTCCATCACAAGTCTCCGGTACGTCTGCGTTAAGCAACTTTGCCCAGTTTACTTTTGCTTTTTCAACATCTTTTACTATAACCGCTATTTGGCACGGTGAATTTGTACCAAATATTTCACTTACTAAATTCATTCGTTAGCTCCTTTAATTTTTTTCTTCATTTACGCATCTTTTAATTAATTCTTTGTTATCTTGCTCAAATTTCACGTTTAGTTGCACACCAAGCTCTTTTGCTGTATCAACAAAACTATAAGTACATCCCTCATAAAAACCCTCATGGTACGGTTTACTTGATGAGCAAACTTCGCCTATTTTTTCGTATGCACACTCACTTGGGGGCTCGGCGTATATGCCAAGGTTCATAACGCCCTCCCCGTGTTTTTCAAGGTGCGTTCTCCAAGGGTTAGTTGTGCCTTTACCGGGGCCAAAAATTTCAATTATAACATCATTTTCTAATCGGTAAAGTATAAATTCCTCGCTAAAGTTATCTGCTTTGCCGCTTGTGTAAGACGGCGTTTCGCTAAAGGGTGGCGTAAACAAATGTTCTGCTTTCATGCCCAAAATGTGCGACCATGCTTTTTCTGCCTTTTCTAAGTCCCAAACAACTAAGCACACTTGTTTTAGGCCTGTCGTACCAATTTTCATATTAAAATTCATCCCTCTTTAAAATTTTAACGCAAGTTTTTTTATAAGTTAGTTACCAATCTAGCACGTTGCCCTTGTAGTCCATAAACAAATTCTCAGCAGGTATACTATTTATGTTATCAAGCATTTTCATTAAGCTTTCTGATGTTTCCCACGGATCAATGTTACTATGTGAACCTTTCATGGCCGTTCTCATTCTTCCGGGATGAATCATAAGTGTGCGAATTCCTTTTTCTTTTAACCAGTTGTCGGTAATAATAGCACCCATATTCATTGCAGCCTTACTCATAGCATATGCATAGCCTATTGTGGCTGTTTGGTTTTTTAAACTTGCCGCCTCAGACGATATGTTAATAACAATGCTGCCATTTTTTAAAAGTGGCAACGCTTGTTTTACTATTCTAAGTGCACCAACAGCGTTTATGTTATACATTTCGGGCAAAAAATCAAGCTCTGTCTTGTCTAAATTAACCCAGTCTTCAAAGCGGTGTATGCCTGCGTTATTAAAAATTCTGTGTAATGTATTTGTTTTGTTTGTAACAATTTTCATTGCGCTTTCAACTTGCTCAGTGCTTGAAATGTCGCACTCAATAATAATAAGTTTTTCGTTATTATTTTTATAAAGCTCGCTTAGCCCTGCAGTGTGCTTTCTTGCTAGTGCAAATATGGTGTAGTCTTCTTTTAAATGTTCTTTAACAAGTTCTAAACCAAGGCCTCCGCCTGCACCTGTAATAAGTACATATTTCACAATTATACCTCCCAATTAAGCATTTTGGCTTTTTGCCATTTTGTTTAAACGTGCTGCTTGTGCCCTTGTTGTTACAACGTCTATAACAACAGCAAACAAAATTAAAACACCTTTTGCAATAACTTGCCAGTTAGTGTTAATGCTTAATAAGTTCATTCCGTTGCTAACAATGCCAACAAGCAAACATCCAAAAAGAGTGCCCCAAATGTTTGCGTTGCCGCCGTTCATAGAAGTACCGCCAATAACTACTGCTGCTATTGCGTCCATTTCCATGCCTACACCTGCCGACACCTGTGCAGAACCCGCGCGCCCGGTAATTATAACAGAAGCTATTGCCGCGCACATTGCACTTACAATAAAAACACCAAAACGTGTTTTTGTAATGTTAATGCCGGCAGCATGCGCTGCGTTTGAATTGCCACCCATTGCAAGCAAATGGCGACCAAATTTTGTGCGGTTCATAATAACCCATGCACAAAAAACTATAAACAACATTATCCAAACTTGAACAGGTATTCCAATTATATAGCCTTGTCCTAAGAATAAAAGTTCCTCCGGCAATCCCGACACAGGAACAAGGTCTGAAATAAGGTAGTTTACACCTTTAAAAATGTTTTGTGTTGCCAAAGTAACAATAAATGGTGTAACACTAAAAATGCTAACAATTGTTGCGTTTAAAATACCACATAAAATTGCAACAACAAAAACAATTAGTATTGCAGGTATAAGCGGCATGTTTGCTTCTTTAATTAGCTTTGCCAGTATCATGCCGCAAAGCCCCATTAGTGTGCCTATTGACAAATCCATTTGGCCACTGGAAAGTGCGAATGTAAAGCCAATAGACAGTAGCGCACTTACACAAACTTGCCTAATAACATTTAGCAGGTTTGATGGAGTTAAAAAAACAGGAGATGCAAAAGATAATACTGCACCAAGTGCAATAACTATTAAAATTGCTTTATTTCCCATTAAAATATTTCTTATATCATCTTTTCTTGCGTTTAGTTTCATATAAGTATACATCCTTTTTTATTGTTTTGTGCTACCTAAGCCAAAAGCGTGCATTGCCAAAATTTCTTGTGTTGTGTTTTCTCTTTCACACTCATGCACAAGTTTTCCATCACGCACAACAAATGTTCTATCGCATAGAGATAAAATTTCAGGCATCTCTGAAGAAATAAACATAATTGCAAGCCCTTGAGCCGCCAAATCGTTAATGAGCTTGTAAATTTCCATTTTGGCACCAACGTCTATGCCACGTGTTGGCTCGTCTAAAATTAACAATTTGGGGTTTGTTAAAAGCCACCTTGCAAGTATCACTTTTTGTTGGTTTCCGCCTGACAAACTGCTTATAAAATCTTTATCGCTTACATATTTAACCGATAGTTTTTCGGTTAGTTCTGCAAAAGTGCTGTTTTCAAGCTTGCGTTTGATAAAACCCATAAATACCATGCGAAATAAATTAGCTATGCTTGCATTGTGTTTAATTGACATAGTATAAATAGCACCCATTCTAAGCCTGTCCTCGGTAACCATGCCTATGCCTTGTTTAATGGCAGCGTTTGGGTTTTGAACTTTTATTTCATTGCCATACATGTACAAAGTTCCGCTCGAGTGTTTATCTATGCCAAAAATTGCACGTGCAATTTCACTTCTGCCAGCGCCAAGCAGGCCGGAAAAGCCAACTATTTCACCAGCATGAATTTTAAAATTCACGTCGTTAAACACGCCTTTGCTTGTGAAGTTTTTTGCTTCAAAAACAATATCACCTATATTTGCCGGCGTTTTAACAAACCCTTGTGATAAATCTCTGCCAACAATCATTTGTATTAAATCGTTGTGATTCATTTCTTCATTTATAGGTCTTGTTCCAATCATCTGTCCATCTCTAAGCACTGTAACATGGTCACATATTGAAAAAATTTCTTCTATTTTATGAGATATAAATATTACACTTACATTTTGCAATACTAATTTTCTTACTATTGTGTATAAAATTTCAACTTCTTCTATTGTAAGGGCAGAAGTTGGTTCATCCATAATTATTAATTTTGAGTTGTATGACACAGCACGTGCAAGCTCTACAAGTTGCATCATTGCAATGCTTAAACTGCCTACTTTGTGTTTTGGGTTAACATTTATGCCTAAGTCGCTAAGCAATTTTTGCGTTTCTTCATAGCGCTGTCTTGTGTTAATAATTCCCAATTTCATAAATTTGTCTTCTCGGCCCATCCATATATTCTCTGCAACATCCATAGATGGAATTAGGCTAATTTCTTGATGTATCATTGAAATTCCTGCATCAAGCGCTTTTTTAGGTTCAGTAAAATTTACTTTTTCGCCTAAAAACTCTACTTTTCCGGCATCGGCTTTATAAATACCTAAAAGTATTTTCATTAAAGTAGATTTACCGGCGCCATTTTCACCGATAAGTGCCCTTACTTCTCCG
>CAYJDK010000133.1:0-322 GCA_964368905.1 uncultured Bacteroides sp. | reverse complement strand
TTATTTAAGGCTTTAACCCCGGAAAACCATTTTTCAATTCCTTGCATTTTCAGGATAGTATCGCCCATAAGCATGACCATTCCTTTCCGCATATCTAATAACACATAATAATTAAAAATAAAATATATTGTGTTATTTTTTATAGTTAACTAATGCATTTGCTATAAAAAGTTTTGTTTGAAAAACTCTAATTAAAATATTAATATTTGGCTTTGCCTAGCAGATAAGGGGAAGAAAAATTCTTCCCCTTATTGCTTTTTTTGCTAATTAAGCTAAATTATTCGCCTGTATACCAATCTGCAATGTTTGTTTCATCTATTGT
>CAYJDK010000132.1:0-5856 GCA_964368905.1 uncultured Bacteroides sp. | reverse complement strand
ATTAAAAGCATCTACTGTTATTTCACAGTGCGAAACATTAGGTGTTAGCACATAAACAATGTCGATGTCACTAATTTTCAAAAGGTCTTTATAATCTGTAAAAACTTTTGCACCTACAATTCCAAATTCAGCGGCCGCCTTTTGTGCACGATCTTCAACAATATCGCAAAATGCTACTAATTGGCAATCGTCCTGAAATTTTGTTAATGTTGGGAAGTGCTTTTGGTTGGCTATACCCCCACAGCCTACAATTCCTATGTTATACTTTTTTTTCATATAGCTATCTCCTCAGTAATTAAATAGTTGTTATGTAAATTTACATGTAAATTTACTTATCATGCTAAAATAATAGCAGATGTTTTAGAAAAAAGTCAATAACAAAATTAAATTTTGTTATTATTTATAATTTAGTTGATGTTTCGTTGTTTAAAATGCATAAAAAAAGTGTAGCATAAAAAATGCTACACTTTTAGTTATACAAATATCATGTTTTCTAATAGGCTGTGCGGCGTTCTGTTTCAAACAGAGTTATCAGCGCCATTATTTGTTGGTGCTTTGCAAATTTATGCAAAGCAAAATTCTTTTAGCGCTAAGCGTAAGTGTACAAGAGCAATAGTATAGTAATAATTCTATAACGCTTTATAAGACGTTGATTCTCTCAGTATTAATTGCGTATTTAAAACGATTTGTCTATGCTTGCTTTCGGGGTTGTTAATTTTTTCAATTAAAAGCTCAGCGGCATCATAACCCATTTGAAACTTGGGCTGGTCTACCGTTGTTATGCTAATGTCACTCATAATAGAAATATCAACATTATCAAAGCCTAAAACCGCTATATCATTCGGAACCTGAAGGCCTGCTTTTCTGGCAGATTTTATAATAGCGGCCGCATATAAATCGGAAACAGTAACAACAGCTTGCGGGCGTGGGTTTTGCATAATTAAATGGTTTGCGGCGGAATATGCCATTGTAAAATCAATATCGGATAATTGAACGATATACCTTGGCTCAATTTCTATTTTTGCGTTTGAAAGAGCATCGCTAAAACCTTTAAAGCGCTCTTGGGAAAAGCGAAATCTTTCAGGGCCATTTACAAATGCAAAGTTTTTGTAGCCACAGGATATTAAATATTCAGTTGCATTTTTACAAGCTAAATAATCATCTATTATTACGCTTGAAACTTCCATAGTGTCTGAATGTTCATTACACAGCACAATATTGGTTTGGCTCATTAAACGCTGCAAAAATTCATCTTGCACACTATCTAAAATTATCATGCCGGCAGGCTTGGTGCTTTGAAGCAAAAGCATAGTATTATCAATGGTTTCATAATTGATTGGCGACTGATTGGTGAGCAGATAATAACCGTGTTGCATAGCGGAAGCCTGTGCACCTTTTATAACATTTTCGCAAAAGGGGTTGTTGGTGGAAGGCAGGTTGAAAATTATTAGATCTTTATTAATATCTTTGGGCAGGGTTTTAATTAAAGTGTCGTAGCCCAATGTTTTCATGGAAGCAAACACTTTTTCTATTGTTTCTTGCTTAACATTCTTTTTTTGGTTAATAACTCTTGAAACAGTTGCAGTAGATACACCTGAATGTGCCGCAACATCGTGTATATTTATTTTTTTTGTGTTCATATCATAGCTCTTTTCTGGTGTAGAATTAGTAAAGTTACAATAAGTATAACACATTTGCAACATTTGTAAATAACGAAAATGTAATTTTTGAACAAAAATACATGCAAATTTTCAACAAAACATAAAAAATTATATTTTTCTATTGACATTTAGCAATAGTTTGTTATACTAAAAGCACAGATTGTGTAAATATTCATGTAAATTTACAAAACACAAACAACAAAGGAGGTAAAAATGAAAGTAGGAGTTTTAAATGCGCCTTTTAGCGCGCAATCTTTAAGAGAAACAGTTACTTATTTAAAAAATAAAGGTGTGCAAACAATTGAAATAGGTTGCGGAGGCTTTCCGGGCAAAGCGCAGTGCAACCCTAAAGAATTGCTTGCGGATGATGCGAAATTGCAAGAGTTTTGCGACATTATTGCCAAGGCAAGGCTGGAAATTAGCGCATTAAGTTGCCACGCAAACCACGTTCACCCAAATGCTGAAATTGCAAAACAAGCTGATGAAGACTTCAGAGATGCTGTTTTGCTTGCCGAAAAAATCGGTGTAAAAACGGTTATAACATTCTCGGGGTGCCCGGGCGATGGCCCAAATGCACAAAAGCCAAACTGGGTAACATGCCCATGGCCTGAAGATTTTACAGATGTTTTGGATTATCAATGGAATGAGGTATTAATACCTTACTGGAAAAAAACAGCGGCATTTGCAAAAGAGCACGGTGTTAATGTTGCCTTTGAAATGCACCCCGGCTTTTGCGTTTACAACACAGAAACTATGCTGCGCATAAGAAAAGAGTGCGGCGATAACATTGGCGCAAACTTCGATCCAAGCCATTTGTTCTGGCAAGGAATTGATCCTGTTGCATCAATTAGAGCACTTGGCAAAGCTATTTTCCATGTTCATGCAAAAGATTGCCGAATTGATGATATAAACACTAAAGTAAACGGTGTGCTCGACACAAAACACTATGGTGATGAAATTAATCGTTCATGGGTTTTCCGCACAATAGGCTATGGCCACAACACAGAGATATGGAATGCAATGATTTCAGAGCTACAACTAATTGGCTATGAGGGTGCGGTTAGCATTGAGCACGAGGATAGCTATATGTCAACGGAAGAAGGGCTTGATAAAGCTATCAATTTCTTGAAATCTGTAATTATTCAAGATAATAAGCCCACATCAATGTTCTGGGCGTAAAATCACATAAAAAATTATTAAAAAATTAAAATTAACAATAAAGGGGATATTTATAATGAAAAAATTTAAAATTGGCGTTGTTGGTTGCGGTTCTATTGCAAAATTCCGTCATTTGCCGGAGTTTGATGCAAACCCAAATGCAGAAATTTACGCAGTTTGCGACAAAAGCCTTGAGAGAGCAGAAATTTACGGTAAGCAATATAATGCAAAAGTTTGCAAAGACTACAAAGAAATGGTGCAAATACCAGAAATTGATGCAATTGCAGTTTGCACACCAAATGCTTTCCACTGCGACATAACAGTTGCGGCATTAGAGGCAGGAAAACACGTGCTTTGCGAAAAACCACTTTCTATCAGCGTTGAGCAAAACAAAAAAATGAATGATGCAGCAGCTAAAAGCGGCAAAGTTTTGATGGTTGGGCAAAACCAAAGGCTTGTTGGCGCACACAAAAAAGCAAAAGAAATTATTGCGGCGGGCACACTTGGCAAAGTTTTAACTTTCAGCACAGTTTTTGTGCACACAGGCCCTGATGATTGGTCAGCAGAGGGAGCAGATACATGGTTCTTTAAAAAAGACGAGGCAGGCATAGGCAGTGCAGCTGACCTTGGCGTGCATAAAGCAGACTTGTTCCGTTTTGTTCTTGGCGACGAAGTTGA
This sequence comes from uncultured Bacteroides sp., assembly GCA_964368905.1. Taxonomy (GTDB): domain Bacteria; phylum Bacillota; class Clostridia; order Oscillospirales; family Ruminococcaceae; genus Ruthenibacterium. The sequence goes on along the minus strand of CAYJDK010000132.1, from coordinate 2,359 downwards.
CGAAGTAGCGGCGTTTGTAACAACACTAAACAAAAAATATCCGGGTACAGATAAGTTGGTATCTGTTGATGATAATGCAGTTGCGCTTTTGAAAATGAAGAGCGGCGCTATTGGAACAATTACAACAAGCTGGACACATACCGTTGAGAAAAACCACAGCACAATTTATTGCCAAGACGGCATGATTGAAATTTTTGTTGACCCTGCGTATGATTTAACTGTTACTTATAAAAACGGTTTCAAAGAGAGATATAACTTTGAGGGCATTGCAACTAACGAAAAACAAATTCCAAGTGGTATTCCCGATGAATTTATTAACACATTGCTTGAAGGCAAAGACAAAGCGGCTATAAGCGGCGAAGAGGGTGCAAAATCTCTTCAAGTTATGCTTGCATGTGTGGAGTCTTCAGAAACAGGCAAATTTGTTAAAGTTGATTCCTTAGGTTAATTTAAGATGCTGGCGTGTTTTTGTGCGCCAGCTATTTAAGAAAAGCAAAATTGGAATGTATCATATCAAACATAAAATAATAAAATAAAATTATAGGAGGCAACTTATCATGATGAAAGTTGGTATCAATTTATTCACAGTTCGCAATTCAATGGCACAAAACCCCGTTAAAACTATGGAAGCTTTGGCAGAAATGGGTTACAAACACTGGGAAACATTTTCAGTTATGGGGCCTGACGGCTTTTCTGCAAGAAATTTTGGTTTACATATGCCTGCGGTTTCGGCGGGTTCATGCCGTCGCTTTTTAGATTCGCTCGGAGTAACAATTATTGGCACACATTTACAAGTGCCTTGGTTTTATAACGAAAAATTCATTGCTGAATTTTTAGATTATCAAGCAGAAATAGGCTGTGTAAGCCCCGGGCATACAGGCGGATTTTTTATCAGTGTTGATGATATTAAACGTAGGTGCGAAGCAATTAATCATGTTGCGGCACTTTGCCACGAGCGTGGAATGAAATTCCATTACCACAACCATTTCAATGAATTCCAAAAATTTGACGGTCGCCACCACATTGATTATATCTTAGAGTACACAGACCCTGATCTGGTAGACTTTGAGATAGACGCATACTGGTGCGAGCGCGGCGGCGCAGACCCAATTGAAATGATTAAAAAATACGGCAAACGCATTAAAATGTTGCATGTTAAAGATTTCCCTGCAAATGCACCGGAGAAAGTGAATTTATTTGAAGATATGTACAAAAATGATGCAATTTACAGTGTGCAAAACCTGATAGATGCAAACCCTAAAACATTTGTTGAGATTGGCGATGGCGTTATGGATATTCAAGGCATCATCAATGCAGCAAACGAGTATGCAGATGTTGATGTTATTCAAGTGGAGCAAGATCATTCAACACTTGCCGAGTTGGAGAGTGCTAAACGTAGCTTAGATAATTTCCAAAAATATAACGGTATAGTTAAACTATAATAGTAAGAGAATAAGAATTAGGTGCTTAAATGGAGACGTGCCGGTAATTGCCATAATGCACAAAAACGTAGGGGCAAACCTGTGTTTTCACCCGAAACCAATCGAAAAATTCATGGTTTCGGGCGATCACATAGAACCGCCCCTGCATTTGTTTGTTGGTTTTTTTGACGGTATTACGCTATTTTGTGTTGCTCAATGGACTTTAACCAATGGATTATTTAATAAATTAAATGAGGTGAATATTATGACAGAAGAAGAAAAAATATTTAAGGGGGCATTGTTCTCTCCTTCTGACCCACAGCTTAAAGCACTTAAATTAAAAGCACACAACTTAAATATAGATTACAACAAGCTGTACGAGCATCAAACACAAGAACGACAGGAAATATTGCGCAACCTTATAGGAGAACTTGGAGAAAATTGCTTTTTCCAAGGGCCTATAACATTTCATTACGGATCTCATACAAAAATAGGTAATGATTGTTTTTTTAACTTTAACATAACAATACAAGACGATACATGGGTGGAAATAGGCAATAGTTGTGCTTTTGGCCCCAATGTTACAATTGTTACACCTGTCCACCCACTTATTGCAAACGAGAGAAAAGCAATTGCGGACAGAGAAGGAAATAAAAGATATTTGTGCTATGCAAAACCTGTAACCATAGGCAATAATTGTTGGATTGGCGCCAACGTGGTTATATGCCCGGGTATTACAATTGGTGACGATTGCGTTATAGGTGCAGGCAGTGTGGTGGTTAAAAATTTGCCCAATAACACATTTTGTGCCGGCAACCCATGCAAAGTAATAAGAGAAATAACAGATGCCGATAGCATAAACTATAAACTTGACGTGATTTGCGATAACACGATTGTATAGTGACAAATGAATGATTTCTATTCGTAAAATTTAAATT
>CAYJDK010000131.1:0-5878 GCA_964368905.1 uncultured Bacteroides sp. | reverse complement strand
AATATAATCAACACCATTCACGAAGAAGAAAATAATACAATATTAACAATTACACACGACGTAAGATGTGCCCAGGCCTTAGCCGATAAGGTGATTGTGATAGAAAAAGGCAGAATAATAAAAGCCGGTGGAAAAGAACTTGTAAAGCAGTATTTTAGCAAGATATAGTTATATTGAGATAAAAGGACTGTATGCGTTTTTAAATAAGAGCATAGATTTGGACCTAGAGTGTTCAATTTATGCTCTTTTTCTATGCTTTAAAAATAAGATTTAGCATAAATAAACTGTAACCTTGTAATTGTTAAATAAGACTTGTATAATGACCTTATGATAAAAAGTACAAAGTATCGCAAAAAACGGCAAAACCCAAAACTACAATTATTATTTTATGTGAAAAGCGTAAAAGGAGCTATTACATGGTTAAAAACTCTACACAAAAAACTATACGTGGCACTTTGTTTTTTGCCGGTTTAATTATCATTGCATTGTTCCTTGATAACGTAGGTGTCTTATTTCCCATTCATAATTCATATTTTTACAGGTTGGGTGTTGCTTTTTCAATATGTATTTATATAGGTGTTTATTCATACTGGATATTAAGTGTATACAAAAGAATAATGCAAAGCCACGTGCGCAATTATTTAATGTTGATAGGCGCAAATATAATTTTTTGGATAACAATTCGCACCGTAAAGTGGTCGGCGTTTGAATTTGTAGCGTTTGAAGATAGAATTTTATGGTATATGTATTATATACCGATGATTATGTTAAGTGTGCTATTTTTGTTTGTATCGCTTTACGTGGGAGAAAGTGAAGATTATAAGCCGAGCAAAAAATGGAATTTACTGTATATACCCGCAATATTAATTATAATAGCAGTACTTACAAACGATATACATGGCCTTGCTTTTAATATAGATATAACAGTGCACGCTTATGGCCGAGATTACACCCATGGGCCCGTTTACTATGTGGTGCTGTTTTTTATATTAAGTGTGGTGCTTGTAGCCACCTTTATTATCTTACGCAAATTCAGTGTATCACCGGGTGTACGAAAAAAAGCATTGTTGCCTACGTTAGTGATTACAATTACTGTTGCATACTGTATTTTATATATTATTACACCGAATTATGGCATAGGATATATCCTTGATTTAACTGTTTTTGGCTGTACTATGGCGATAGCGCTCTTAGAGTCTTTTATAAGAACGGGGTTAATTCATTCTAATATGGCTCACAGCACCTGTTTTGCAATGGCAGATATAAGAGCACAAATTTTAAATGACTCCGGTGATGTTATTTATATATCTGAAAATGCATTGCCCATTATAAAGGCTGAATTTGAAATGCTTAAAAAAGACAAAACAGCTATGTTTAGTTCGGGTACACTTTCACATATTGCACCCATTAACGGCGGATATGTTTCATGGAAAAGCGATGTATCACAAATTAGGGATATGATAAAAAACTTAAAAGAATTAAACAAAAAACTTTATGAAGAAGTAGACCTTTTAACACTTGAAAACGAACAAAAAAGTGAGAGTGCACGCCTTAGAAAATTAAATGATTTGCACGGCATTATGTTAAAAGAAATTTTACCGTTGAGCGAAAAATTAAAATTAGAAATTGAGATTAAAGGCAAAACACAAGAAGATAAAATAAAACGTTTGTTGTTTGAAACAAGCATGGCATCAACATATATAAAGAGGAAAGTCAATTTAATTTTGACACACCAAACAGAAAAAACCATATGTGCCGAGGACATGCGATACTGCTTTTTAGAGTCTTTTCAAATGCTAAGGATTTACGATAAAACTTGTGTGATAAATATAATCGAAAACTGTGATGTAAGCCTAAATGCAGCAATGGCGAGTTTGGATTTATACCAAAATATCATAGAAAGCACAAATTATATTTTTGATGCCGTTTATGTAACATATAATTTTGATGATGAGAATATGATGTTTGCTGTGCAAATTTCGGGAGATATAAATTTGTGTTATAACGATATAATTAATGATGAAATTAAAACACAAAATGGTGAAATTAAATTTTTCGATGAAACCGACAGTTATCACGTTTCACTTACAATGCCAAAGTAACTTATTAAATAAAAGGTAAGGAGAGCTTATTGTGACATATTTATCTTTAAATGATTCAGCCAAAGCATACATGCTTGTGCTTTGTATATTTAGTATGATATTGCTTTTAATTTCGCTTATTGCACATATAGCACAAAAAAGCAAAAAAAATAATGTATCAGTGCTCTCTTTTTTTCTTATTGCAAGCATTTTAATTTTTTCACTGCTATCACAGCTAAATAAAGTGAATAGAACAAAGTATGATGTATTGCTGACACCTACTTTGGAAACATTTAATAACATACCTTATGTTGCATACATAGGTTTAAGCCTAGGATTAATATTTGTTGCTGGTTTTTTAATGTATACATTATATAAAAACAGTAAAAATAAAATTAATGTTTTTTCCGTAAAACAGGCACTTGAAAATTTGCCCACGGGCATTGCGTTTACAACAAATGATGCAGAGCTTTTGCTTTCAAACAATATCATGCACAATTTGTGCAAGGAGCTTACAGGCAAAGCCTTGCAAAATGCAAAGACGTTTTGGTTTGACTTAAATGCTTTGCAAAATAAAAAAAATTGTGTTATAAAAGGCGATGAACCGTCATTTATATTAAAAAGTGGAGAGGTTTGGCAGTTTTCAAAAACGCAATGTTTATACAATGATGATGTATATTTTGAATTTAGAGCAACAGACATTACAGAGCTTTATAATTTGAGTGAAAATACACGCAGTGTAAATAAAAAGCTAACACAGCAACAAAAGCGCCTTAAAGAGCTTACCAATATAATAGAGGAAAATGCCGAGAGCGGTGTTGCTTTAAACATGAAAATAAACTTTCACGATAATTTTGGAAACCTTTTAACCTTAACTAAAAAAGCACTTAGAGAAAGTGAAAACGCAGACGAGACAAGAACACTTATAGATTATTGGGGTAATTTAAGCAGCGTAATTAAAGATTTGTCTAGCGATGACAAGCAAAGTTTATCGCTTGAGCAGATTTTGCTTTTTGCAAATAAGCTTTGCTGTGAAGTTGTTTTGAGCGGAGAATTACCAAAAGGCGAGCAGGACAAAACCACAGTGCTTTTGTGCATTAATGAGATGCTAAAAAATGCTTACAGACATGCAGGTGCACAAAAACTTATGGTAGACATATCTGAAACAGACGGCACAATATATCTTATAATACAAAATGAAACAAAATACAAATTAACAGAAATTAAAGAGGGTGGCGGACTTTCGTCATTACGAGAGCGAATTGAGAAAGCGGGCGGAACAATGTGCATGAAGTGTGATAAAGGTGTATCTATGATAGTAGAGCTGAAAAAGGAGGCGCAGCAGTATGTATAACGTGATGGTAGTAGACGACCAGAGCAGTTCTCATGCACTTATGGAGTATGCAATTTTGCGTAGTAATGGCAAATATAAAATTACAAAAGCGTTTTTTGATGCGGATAAAGTTTTAAACGAATTGAGATATGAACCGGTTGATTTAATACTTATGGATATACATACACTGGGTAAGGAAAACGGGGTTAAAGTAGCCGCAAAAATTAAAAAACTTTACCCTAAAATAAAGATAATTATTTTAACATTTGTTTTACAGAAAAAATAAAATGAAGAGGCAAAAAATGCGGGATGTGAAGGCTTTTGGTATAAAGACCATGCCGACATGGACTTGTTGCTTGTTATGGACAGTGTAATGGACGGCAATATTTATTATCCTGAGGATCAACCTGTAATAAAAATAGGTGTAGCTAAAATTTCTGATTTTACACCAAAAGAACTAGAGGTTTTGCAGGCAAAAGTAAACGGACATTCAAACGAAGAGGTGTGCGAAAAGCTTAATATAAAAAGCAGAACACTCGATACACACCTTAGCAATATTAAAAATAAAACAGGTTACGGAAACTTGCTAAAACTTGTGGCAGATGTTGCATCGAAGAAATTTATTATATCGGGTGAAGATGATGATTTTTAAATGATAAGAAAGTGCCGCATATTTGTGCTAGCACTACTTAGTTAAATATAAAAAGATAGGCTTTTTGCCTGTCTTTTTTTTGTAAAAATAAAACCAGCGGAAATACACGATGTTTAATAATTATTTTATTATTATACTTTCTATAAAGGTTAAAAAAGTGCGACATTTTCCATACACGAGAAATCAGAAAAAGCAACATATAATTATGAGAATCATAATGTACAAAGCACAAATAATAGCTGCAATAACAAACATGTAGGTGATGTGAACACATCAATAGTTAAAACTTGCAATGCGTGAACTTTTACTCGCATTAATTGACGCTGTTTAAGGAGGTGGTGTTATGAAAACAATAGCGGTTTACATTCAAAACAAATTATTATCTTCGGCCATAACACATGCTATCACGGCAAAAAATAATAATAAAATTGAAATAATATCAAATGTTGAAAGCTGCTTATCTGTTTGCAGAAGCAGTAACGCAAACGTTTTGCTTGCAGAACTAAGGGATTATTATCCGCTTGCCTTAGACGATTGGTTAACAAGAGTTGAAAAAATAAAGGATGTTGTTCCGTCGTGTAAAATTATTTTGATAGTAGATGAAGAAAATTTTCCGAAATCGGCAGCCATTGCAAATTCAGCGTTTAAAAATGATGAGATAGACATGTTTTTATACAGTTCTTCAGGACTTAATTTCCTTGTGGATGTAATAACAAATATATAATTTAACAAAAATAATAGGAGGAAACACTATGGCTAAATGTAATAATTGTGGATACGATTTACCGCAAAGCGCAAAATTCTGCGACAATTGCGGTGCAAAGACAGAGGATTTAAAAGCACCTATGCATAATCAAAATACTATACCTGATACGAACGGACATGTAAAAGGCACAGAGAGCGGGCAAGAAAACAATGCAAATCAAATTTATATGCAAAACAATATGCAACAAAACCCACAAATGCCTACACAAGGTAGTTATCATACTGCACCTGTACAAAACCCTATGCATGGGGCACAACAAAATAATATACCCGTAGCCCCTTACCCACCGCAAACAAATATGCATGGCGAGCATACAATGGGGCAACAATTTTTGCAAGGGCAGCAAAACCCACAAATGCCTATGCAGGGTGGCTACAATGCTGCACCACCACAATATGTACAAAACAATGTTCCTACACAGCCACAATATGCAGGGCAAGCGCCAATACAAAACCAATACGGCGGCGACGGTGTTGTGACAAAACTAAAAAACAAAAAAAACATAATTTTTATAGGTATAGCTGCCTTAGCTGCTATAATTCTAATTGCTATAATAATAAGCATGTTTTCGGGTGGTAGTTCTAACGACCCAAATGTTGGTGTGTGGACGGCACAAGAAATTACAATGATGGGCATGACAATGAACCCTGCCGATATTTACCCCGATGGAATTATAATGGAGATTAAAAACAGCAGTAAGTGCACATTAACGCTTGACGGCGATGATTATAACGCCAATTATGAAATTGACGGCACCACTTTTACATTAAAAGATGGAAGCGATGAATTCACCGGTACAATAGAGGGCAATATAATAACTATAACTAATTTACTTGATATGGGGCTTGATATTGTATTTGTAAAAGATGGCATGACAGGTGAAAATTCACAAGGTGCAAATGGCGCAGGCACTGTTATAGATGAAAATAACTTAACAGGCAACTACATACTCTCTAGTATGACAACAGCAGGCGTAACCATGAACTATGATGCTATACAGCAAGCGGAAATTGAGATGACGCTTGAAATTAATGGTGAAGACGGAA
>CAYJDK010000130.1:0-5898 GCA_964368905.1 uncultured Bacteroides sp. | reverse complement strand
TTTGCCCAAAATGTGGCAAAATAATATAATTATATTTTTGTTAGCTTTTATTTTTTTATTTGCTACAACAATTTAAACCTTTAAGGAGGCGTTTATATTGTCAGAAACGTACGTACACTCCGTTGCGCTTGACAAAGAACTTTGCAAAGGTTGCATAAACTGCATAAAGCGCTGCCCAACCGAAGCAATAAGAGTTAGAGACGGCAAGGCTAGAATATCGCCGGAACGATGTATTGATTGTGGTGAGTGTGTTAGAATTTGCCCACACCACGCAAAACATCCGCTTTATGACCCGTTTGAAATTATTGATAACTTTAAATATAAAATTGCACTGCCACCGCCAAGTTTGTATGCTCAATTTAATAATATTGAAGACACAGAAATTATACTTAATGCTTTTTTAGAAATAGGATTTGATGAGGTTTTTGAAGTAGCGCGTGCAGCAGAAATTGTAAGCGACGCAACAAGACAACTTGTGCAAGTTCCCACTATTAAAAAACCTGTTATAAGCAGTGCATGTCCTGCAGTTACACGTCTTATTCGTGTGCGGTTCCCCCAACTTGTAGATAACGTTTTACCTATTTTATCCCCAATGGAAACAGCTGCGCGCGCAGCAAAAGATGCTGCAGTAAAAAAAACCGGCCTAAAACGTGATGAAATAGGATGCTTTTTTATAACGCCATGTCCTGCTAAAGTTACGTCTGCACGCAACCCAATAGGTAACAAAAAAAGCGATGTTGACGGCGCATTGGCTGTAAAAGAAATGTACCCAAAGCTATTAAGTGCCATGAAAAAACCAAACGACACAAAAGTAACAGGCAGTGCCGGGCGTATAGGCATAGGGTGGGCAGAAAGCGGTGGAGAATCGGCCGCACTTGTTACTACGGACAGTTTTCTTGCCGCTGATGGCATTGAAAACGTAATAAAAGTATTAGAAGATTTAGAAGACGAAAAATATGCAGGCCTTGATTTTGTGGAATTAAACGCATGCTCCGGAGGCTGTGTAGGAGGCGTTTTACAAGTAGAAAACCCGTACATAGCTAAGGCAAAACTTAAAAAGTTGCGCAGATATTTGCCAGTAAGCCAAAACCATTTAGAGTCTTCTGTTCCAAAAGAGCTTTTATGGGATTGCGACCTTACCTACAGCCCTGTTTTAGAACTTGGAAACACAAAACAAGAGCGTTTTGAACGCTATGCAAAAATGGAAGAAATAGTTGCAACATTACCCGGGCTTGATTGCGGGAGTTGTGGTGCACCAACGTGTGTTGCACTAGCTGAAGATATAGTAAAAGGCACAGCACACCCCGACGATTGTACCGTTTTAATGCGCCAAAAAATGGAAGCCGTTTTAAAAGCACTGGGCAAAGTGTAATGCAATTTTATTGAAAGGATGTTAATGGTATGAAAACAACTCAACTTGCAACAGCATGTGGTTTTACACAGCTTATTACAGGAGAAGAGCGAGAAATTAAACACGTTTTTTGTGGCGATTTATTGTCTTGGGCAATGGGCCGCGCAAAAGAAGACGATGCATGGTGCACCGTAATGGGTAATGTTAACACAATTGCAGTAAGCACTCTTGCAGATTGTTCGTGCATAGTACTTTGCCACGATGCGGTGCCTGACGATAATTTTAAACAAAAAGCAAAATTGCAAAATGTTAATGTATTTACAACATCAATGTCTGAATTTGAGGCGTGTGTTGCACTTGCAAAAGCACTTGGCATTGTATAATAAAAAGCAGTAAGGAGGCCGGTTTATGTTATACGATTTACATTTGCACACTTGTTTATCTCCTTGTGCAAACAACGACATGACACCGGACACCGTTGCCGGAATGGCAAAGCTTGCCGGCGCACAAATAATTGCCGTAACAGACCATAACAGTGCACTTAATTTGCCGGCCGCACAAGCTGCTTGCAAAGAATATGATTTGCAATTATTGCCCGGTTTAGAGGTAACAACATCTGAAGAAATACACGTGCTTTGCTATTTTAAAAGTGTTGAGACCGCCTTAAAATTTAGCGATATGCTGTACAATTTATTGCCGGATATAAATTGTGATGAAAATATATGGGGTAGCCAAATTGTTTGCAACGAGCACGGTAACGAAATAAAAAAAGTGCAAAAATTGTTAACAAGTGCAACGTCTTTAGACATATATGAATTAAAAAAAGTTTGTGAAGATTACGGTGGTATTTGTATACCTGCACACGTTGAAAAAGACAGCACCAGCTTAATGTCTGTTATGGGTTTTTTACCTGATGATTTAAGTTTTATGCTTTATGAGAGCAAAAAAATTGATAAGCTTAATGCATATATTGAGCAAGGTTTTTTTCCTTCCGGCAAAGAAATAATTACGTCGTCTGATGCGCATATGATAGAAGATATAGCATGTAACCTGCAAGAACTAAAAAAGGATAGTGTTCTTTTAAAGTTTATTAACGAGTTGTAGTTTAACATTGATTTTACGCCTTGTTTTAACTTTTAAAATTTGACAAGTTGCTTAAAAATATTGTATAATTATAAACGCTGTAAATATTGCAGTTATCCGGGTGTAGCGCAGTTTGGTAGCGCGCTTGAATGGGGTTCAAGAGGCCGTGAGTTCGACTCTCGCCACTCGGACCAGCGTGACGCTGGATCCAATTTATTTGGGTTCAGTGTCATTTTTTTGTTCTAGTGCTGTATTTAAAGTTATACGTAATTATAAAAATAACGGGCAACATATGTTGCCCGTTATTTTTATAATTAAATTCAGTTTATACCACTATTAAATTTTTAAAACCTATGCAATAACAGGTTCTGTTTTCATCAAAACAGCATCATTTAACCTTAAATATTCTGCCGTTGCACAATATTTATCTACTGCGTTAACAACAAGTGCCTCAAAGCTTTTTGGTATAGAAAACAAACAAACCGGCCACATGTGGCTTTTAATAATATTAGCCTGTTTTTTGTTTACATCAAAACTTGTATTTGCCAAATGGAGTGAATATTTAGGGTGTTTAATAACGTCCATTGCTTTTTCAAATTTATTGTTAATATCATTATATATTCCAACGTCGTGCAAAATTCCGCCTATTGCCGCGTCATTTACATCAAGCCCTAATTTTTTACAAATTTTAAAGCTCTTATAAGCTACCGATATACTATGTTCGTATCTATTTATCCCGCCATTATGACCTTTTAGGCTTTTCATATTTTGTATAAGTTCGTTTTTAATATATGGTTCAACTATGCTAAAGAATTCAATCTGTGCTTTGACATCGCTCATGCGACAGCCTCCCAAAATTTGTAGTAAGTAATAGTTTTACTGCTGTTTTTTTCGGCTTATTTGCAATAATTTTAAAGCAAAAAGCCTTTCTTTTTTAAGCACAAGTTAATGTTTTTTTAGTTTTACATCTTGCGCACCCCACCATTGTAGCACATTATTTTTAATAATAAAAGCTATTTCCAAAAATTTCACAAATTAACAAATGTTTCTGTATATTTTTGTTTTTTCTGGTTTTTTTAGTGTTATTAGGTTATTTTTATACTATGTAACATGCAAATTTGCAAATTTGCAAATAAAAAAAATTACGTTATATCTATTAAAAAAAAATTAAAAAAATAGCACTAAAAATGCGTAATTTTTGCTTTAAATACAATTTTACCCTTGTAAAATTATATTTATAACAAATAAACACATTTTAGTGCTAATTAAAACTTCATTTTATTGTGCACTTTCATCCGATTTAGGCAGCGCTATTTTTGCAATAAACTCGCCGCTTTCGTATGCCAAATTTAAATCTCCGTTCATTGCCTTTACAAGCTCTGCCACTATTGAAAGCCCAAGCCCGGACGAACCGTTTGCCCTGTCTTCTTTTGCTGTGTACATTCTGTTTTTTAAATAACTTATTTTAGTTTCTATGTCATCATTTGTGGTGTTTCTAATTTCAGTAAAAACATACTTATCAGTTATATGTGTGCTAATAATTATTGGTTTTCCTTTTACACCATATTTTTCCGCATTACTTATTAAGTTATCTATAATTCTATTAAATTTTTCTGTATCAATATTGGCAAAGCACTTTTTGTGTGCAAAATTTGTTTTAATATTTTCTGCTTTTATTTCTACAATTTGCCTTAACATAACATTTATGTCAATGCTTTGTATATTTACAGGTATATCTCCGCTTAATAATTTACTATACAAAAACAAATCGTTAATAAGCCTTTCAAGTCTTAGCCCGTTTTCTTTTGCAACTGCTATATAAGGGTATACTTCGCTTTCTTTGTCCAGTTTGCTCTTTGCTATGTCTATATACCCTATTATAGATGTAAGCGGCGTTCTTAAATCGTGAGACATATTTGTTATTAAAAGCCTTTGGTATATTTCATCTTCGCGTTCTTTTTCCATTTTGTCGTACAGGCTCTCACCCATATCATTTATGCTCATTGCAAGGCGTGCAAGCTCGTTTTTTCCAATTATTGGTATTTTATAAAGTATATCTTCATCAGAAATATTATTTATACCTTCTTCAATAACTTTTATATATGATAATTGCTTAAATATTAAATATATTGACATTACAAAAAATATTATAACAGTTACAACTCCGGACAATATATAATACAAATTAGATGTAAATTCCACAGTGCTTGAACTAACTGCAACAAACCCTTTGCCGTCTTGAAACGAAACATCAAAAACATAGGCATCGTTTAAAACTCTAATACTGTCATCTATAAACAATTCCATATTAAATAATTCATTTGCCATACTAAAAAAATATATCGCGTATGGAGAATCATCATCTATAAATTTTACACGTCTTGCCTGCTCTAAAGTATATTTGTTTTTAACAATTTGGTTGTTTATGTCTTCTACTAAGGCAATAATATCATCTTTTTGGTTCTCAATAAAATTTAAATTTTGCCTTTCAACAATGCCAATACTGTATATTATCAGCAAAAAAAATATCATTAAGCTTATCAATCCTGAAAAAATCATTCTATACATTATAGATGTATAAAGCGAGGTTGCTATTTTTTTAATCCACACGATAACCACTCCCCCATACTGTTTTTATGTACGTTGGGTTTGTTAGGTCGTTTTCAATTTTACTGCGCAAATTTCTTATATGTACCGACACCGTGCTCTCTGCATTTAATATGCTTTCTTCGCCCCATACATTTGTATAAATTTGCTCTAAGCTGTAAACACGCTTTCTGTTTTTTAAAAATAACTCCAATATAGCAAATTCAATTTTAGTAAGTTTTATATCTTCTCCACTCTTTTGCACTGTCTTGCCTGAAAGATTAACTTTCAAATCTCCCATTATTATTTCGTCAACGTCTACGTTTTGTCCTGCATAGTCTCGGTATCTTCTAATATGCGCCTTTACCCTTGCCATTAAGTCAATTGGGTTAAATGGTTTTGTAATGTAATCATCTGCTCCGGAGGAAAACCCTGTGTACTTATCCATGTCTTCAGACTTTGCCTTTAAAAAAACAATTGGTAATGTGTATTTTTTTCTTATGTTAACACATGTTTGAACTCCGTCCATTTTTGGCATCATTGAATCTAACAAAACAAGGTCAAAGGTATGGTCTATTTTTTCAAGCGCGTCGTATCCATCTTGCGCTTCTATTATTTCATAATTTTCATTGGCAAGGTATAATTTTATTAAATTTCTAATATCTTTGTCATCGTCTACTAATAAAATTTTCATTTTACCACCCTTTATGTTAATATAATTTGAAATCACGCTATTTTATGTTATTATTATATCAGATAAACAGTAATTTTACCTTAAAAACTTTATAATTTTATTTACTTAATAATTTATTTGTACATTAATTAATAATTTTGCAATATACTTGCATATTAAAACGTATACAAAACAGATACATGTA
>CAYJDK010000129.1:4000-5916 GCA_964368905.1 uncultured Bacteroides sp. | reverse complement strand
AACAACTTCAGGGTTTGTAATAGAAATTAAATTTATTACGGCCATTGTAAAGTAGTTTACAAGTGTTTCTTTATTTAAGCCGCCCGGTAAGTTTTCAAGTTCTTGCAGCACTTCTAGCATAGTAAAATTTTGTCGTTCATTAAACTTAGTTTTTATTATTTGGTTTATTTCTATGCTTGGTATAAGTTTTTCAAGAGCACCTTCTTCTGAAGGTGGGCGTATTAATTGATTTTGGTTTAAAACCATATACCCCAGCTCGCCAAAAGCACCATTGTGCCCACGTATTAACTTGCCGTTTAAAATTAGTGCAGCGCCAAAGCCAACTCCAAAATCAATATACGCCGCATTTTTATATTTTTTAGCAACGCCTTTCCAATGCTCGCCGGCTAAGCCTAAATTAACGCTGTTTTCCATAAAAATTTCTGTGTCAAATTCATCTTTCAGGTAATCCTTTAAAGACAAATTAGGCCACTCGCTTGTAAAAGGGTTTAATATATGCTTACCTGTTTGGGTATCATAAATGCCGGGTATTCCAACGCCAATACCATTTACATCTTTTAAAAGTATGTTAGCCTTTTTTGCAATGTCTATTATTAATTGTTTAACTTGCAAAAAAATGTCTGTTTTATCGTCTATTTTCTTAACACAATCAGCTATAGCATTGCCTAAAAGGTCTGTACACATTGCCCTAATATTGCTTCTTCCAACGTCAACCCCAATTAAATATGCTTTAAGCGAGTTAAAAGAAATTAATGTAGCCTTTCTACCAGTAGAATTATTTGCGCAACCTAACTCTATTATAAGTCCTTCTTGTATTAACTTGTTTACATTGTAAGTTACAGCCGGAAAACTAATGCCTATTGCCCGCCTTAAATCGGCTTTTGACATAGGACCGTCTTTTTGAAGAACTCGCAAAATTGCAGATCTATTCAGTTTGCTTGCAAGTTCAGAATTCTTAGCCATAACTGTCTCCTTTGCATATGTTTTATAATGAGGTTAATACATTATAGTTTTAAAATACAAGTTAAAAAGTTGTTTGTATTTTTTATTTATTATAATATATTACTGTTAATAAGTAAAGCTAACTATATAAAGGTTTGTGCAGCTTTAAGCTTAGACAATACAAACTATTTTATACTTTATTATTACAAATTACAGTTAGTTTACACAGCACAAATAGTAAATTTAAATGGCCTAATAAAGCTAAACACTTTTTACTATACATTAATAATCAAAGGTGGAATAGTTCCGCCTTTAAGCATTGCTGTGTAATTTTTAAATTCGCTGATTTTTTGCTCATCTTTGCCTTCGCTCTCGTATATGTTTAAAATTTCATTGTAAATTTCATATACGGTATCGCAGTATATTTTTGTGCCGGCAAGCTCTTTTATAGGCTCACAATATAAAATTAAACTTTCTAAAATTTTAACAAGTTCTTTAACGGAAAAAATGTAATTTGCAGCAACAATTAAAACCGGGTTTACTCCGGTACCCACCGGTTTAAAATCATTTTCATTACCGGTAATTTCATATATGCTCGTACATAAATCAACTGTTTTTTTCCAGTAAAGAAGCGAAATATCAACTAAACTTTCAAGCCCCGAAACTCCTGATAAATATGTTGCCTCGTTGACAAGTGAGCCGTATGAATCTATAATAAGCTTTTTTAAATGTACTGTCCGCTTGTTGTCTAACTCTTTGCTTTGTGCCAAGGCATCAATTTTTTGTTCTAAAAAAACAAATCTTTCATCAAAAATAATGTGCCAACCTTCAGGGTGTCTCATGGCTTTATATGTACTATTAACGCTATGTCGCTCTTTTATAACTTGCTCGTAATCGTAAAAGCCTTTTAAGTAACTGTCGGTTATACTTGTTATATTATCCTCAAAGCTTTCTCCTTCAAGCACTTTGCTGTT
>CAYJDK010000129.1:0-3990 GCA_964368905.1 uncultured Bacteroides sp. | reverse complement strand
ATTGTTTTTATCGTCGGTTGGTATTGCCTTTTTTTGTGCGCTTAAATCTGTTAGTTTTGTGTATAAATCTTCGGTTTCTTTAATTGTTGCGCTATGAAATTCCCATGCCACTTTTGACATTTTAAATTTATTTAACATTTCAAGCTTTATGCTGTAAATGTCAAATAAGTTGTTTAAAGTGCGGTTTGTGGCAAAGTTATCGTAAAAGAATTTGCGTCTTTTTTCAAGTTTGTCTATGTAAACAAACAATTGCTTTTGCTTTTTTCTAAGTATGGTAACATTATAAAATTTTTCAAGCAATGGGTGTGCTTTATCGTCAAGGTCATCACTTTTGTTCATACTTAAAATTTTGTCTATTTTATCAATTATTTTGTCAGCGTTTGTGTGCATTGTAATTATTTCGTACATACTATCAATAACACTTTTAACATTGTTTTCTGTAATTGTCTCATCAAAATTAGTTTCTAAGTAGTCTAGTATTGTCAGGGCTTTTTCATAAGATATAAGAGCATCATCAAATTTGTTTTGTTTCTCAAGCAAACCTGCAAATTTAATTTCTAAATTAACATACTGTTTTAAATGCAAAAAAGTTTTTGCATTGTTATAAATATAATTACTATGCTCTTTGTAGTTTTGCATGTATTCTTGCAAAGGCAAAAGCAATTTAATGTACAATTTTGCAAGCGTTATGCTTGTGTCAAGGCTGTTTTCAAGTTCAAAAATATTTTCATAAATATTTATCGTTTCTTTTGCTAAATTAATATAGTCCTCGTCCTCGATATTGGAATTTAGGTATGATAAATACAGCAATTGAATTTCGGCGTAGAGTTTAACATGCTCTATACAATTGTTTTTATTAAATAGATCTTCGCTAATTTGTAAAGCCTTTATAGTGTAATTAGCACCTTTATCCTCATAATCATATGAATCAAGGCAAAGAGATGCAAAAGCCGAATAGCTTTTTGCTAAAATTAACAAGCTTTCATCGCACGGGTATTTTTTATTTAAGAATCTTGCGGTTACAATGCGCTTTCTTGCATAATTAATAGCATTAGAATAGTTGTTGTCGCTGTTGTTTATTTGTGAGCGCATAGCATAAGTAGAGCTTAAAACATGCTGGCATTTTATAAAATTTTCAACATCTTCACGGCGCCCATGTGCTTTTATCTCACTATAAATATGTGCGCTTGTAGCCGTTGCAATATCACTTAAAAGCTCAAGGTCTAGCCTTGATGAACTGAAAACATTAAAAAAGTGCGACAATATAAAATTAATAAAATCAGCGTAGTTTTTGTAATTTGCACAATTTTTTATAACAGAACAAAACCATTTACCGTCGTCTGTTTCAATAAAAGTTTTTACATTACGAGATAATTCTTGCGCATTTTCGCTTTCAAAATTATTTGCAAATGCAAGGCAATTAATAATAACTTCTTCGTTTCTAGCTAAAAAGGCGTGATAATATAATTCTTTTTCACGTATGGTGTCATCTGTTTTTAACTCTTGCAAATGGTTTAAAATTAAACCGTTAAAAAATGCATACTTTTTTTCATAGTGTGCCACTAAACCTTGGCGAATTATTTTATGCGTAAAATTAACGCGTGCGTCATCTCTTAACGTAAAAAACGGCCGCATGTACTTTATTAAGCGAGAAAAATCCAGCGAACTGTAAGAGCCTGTTTGTTTTGTTACAATTTTTTCTATGTCTGTGGCACGCAAGCCGAACTGACTTGTGGCTAAAAGTGGTAGAATAATATCACTTTGTTCTTTATTTATCCTCTCGCCGGCTTCTATTAAAATTTCTGCAGCCATTTCGTGCATATTGTCAGGGCACTTATTTACTATATTAAGCATATATTCATCAATGCCCTCTTGTCCGTCACCAAGCTGCCGTATCTGCCTAAAATCATCGTCATCAAATAGCATAAGCCTTTGTAACAATAAGCTTATGTATAAAACATTATCCGAATTTTTTTTCGCATTTATTGCAAGCTTTACGCTATCAGCAAGCTCTTTTTTGTGGCTATCTATTATGCCGTTTATTATGCTTTGCTTTTCGCTCTCATTTAAAGCATTTAATTGGG
This sequence comes from uncultured Bacteroides sp., assembly GCA_964368905.1. Lineage (GTDB taxonomy): Bacteria > Bacillota > Clostridia > Oscillospirales > Ruminococcaceae > Ruthenibacterium. Next base: position 1,906 of record CAYJDK010000129.1, on the reverse strand, counting down.
AAAGGTATACATGATTTTGCAAGCTTTTTGGCAAATGTGTTTCAAAACTGTTTAAAAAAGAAACAACTATTGTAATGTTTTGGGGTATGTTAGTAGGTAACCACCCAAAATCATCAATATCAACGTTGTGCACAAGCTGGTCTAAAGCATCTACAATTAATACAAGGCTTGTGCGTGTATGTGCTGTATACATATTTAATAAGTTAAAAAAATCTTTTTTCAATTCAGCTGTGTTGCTGTTTGTATATTTTTCATTAAGCAGTTTTGCTATGTAGTAATTTGCCTGCAAATAAAAGTCTGTAAGCGTCATCTGGCGTGATGTGTTGCCGGAAATAAACGTAAAAACATTAATTTTATCTTTTGTAAGCTGTTGAGATAACTCGCAAAGTAATGTGCTTTTCCCTCTTCCGGGATTACCTCTCACAATTAAAAGCCTTGTATCAGGGTTTGAAATTTCTTTTTTATAGTTTGCAATAAGTTCAAAGCGCAATGCAAACTGCCTGCATTTATTTTCAATAAATACACTAGTCTCAAGGTGCTCTCTCTCTTGCCATGGTAAGTGCATTATGCTCTCAAATTCTTCTTGTAGCATGCCTTTAACTTTATCAGTCATATTTTGCGAAAATTGTTCAAAGCCTGTCAATTTTTTTTGTGCTGCATCCCAAACAGGCGTGTACATTATAATATTGTCACCAAATTGTTGTTTGAGTTTTTGCTTTAAGGTGTTTAATTTGTTTAAAGATGATGCGTTTTCGCTTTTAAAATCGGCAAGTTCTTCTTGCGACATATCATTAAAAAAATTACTCTGCCTAAATATTACAAGGCAATTCTGTTTTTTTGCAAATTTAGAAAGTGCGCCGTACTCAATTTCAAGAGCCGTTACGCTTTTATTAAAATCATCTAAAGTAAACTTTCTGGTAGATAAGGCGCTTTTTAAAAGATTAGTTTTTGGCATCCAGCCGTAACGCTCACCCAATAAAATTATCATATAAGGGTTGCAATTGTCTATTTCGTCTAAACAAACACTAAGTACCTTTTTTGCACCCTCTTCGCTCTCTAAGTTGCCGGTATTTACTCCCCAGCGCAAGTCTACAAATCGAAGCTCGCTACCAAAACTTTTTGCAAAAAAACTAAGTTCCGGAATAACATCTTTTTGAATAATATCACGCTCGGCGTGCATGTCTTTAAAAGTACTCGATATAAAAATAGATTTCATGCAATCTCACTCCATTTTTATTAAAAATAATTTTTTTTGTTGTGTATAAGCGATATATTTTAATATAAATTAATTATACTATATTAAAACATGAATTCAAGATATATTTATACTGTACACATTAATATGTATATTAAGCGCACTTACGGCTTTGAAAAATAGTGTACGTAGCACAAAACATGCATTGTTAAGTTAAAATTTTTATACTAAAGTTATGCACATATATAAACGTTAAAATTTTGAAAAAGCTTTAATTATTTATTTGTAATTTAAAGCTATTATTTTATAGGTTTTGCTAAACTTAGTATGCGCTTTGTTTTTTGCAATTTAGTGTGCCGCACATATATATTTTAACAGTGTTGATATTTGTTTAATATATGTTATAATATAAACAAACAATTGATATAATGTAATATTTTTTGAATACTATATTTTTGCGAATTAATAATATTGAGCCTAAAAAGGCAGAACGGAAGCACGCATGAAAAAAGTTATTACATATGGTTCTTTTGACCTTTTTCACGAGGGACATAAGCGCTTATTGCAAAGGGCAAAACAATTGGGAGACTACTTAATTGTAGGTGTAACAACTGAATATTATGATGAAAGCAGAGGGAAACTTAACATAGTAGACCCTCTTTTAAAGCGCATTGAAAATATAAAATTGTGCAATTTTGTTGACGAGGTTAT
>CAYJDK010000128.1:0-5937 GCA_964368905.1 uncultured Bacteroides sp. | reverse complement strand
ATAGAGGCAGGCCAAGCGGCAGACGACGTTGTTACAGGCGAAAATATTTTGTCTGAACTAGAACAGCAACAAACGGAAGAATAAAGTGGTGCATAACAGGCACAAGATGAAGAATTAGGATAATAATTTTTGTTGTATAATTAAAAATAAATTTAAATTATAGTGATTATTTAATTTAAAGCCACTAAGGTAATAAATAAAATGCTGTAAGAATGGAGAAATATATGGACTCAAAAGAGCTTGCAATTAAAACGGCTAAAATTTTAGACGATAAAAAGGCAACAAAGGTTAAAGTTTTACGTGTGCAAGATTTAACAGTTATAGCAGATTATTTTGTTATAGCCGGTGGAACATCATCAACGCACGTAAAAAGCCTTGCCGAAGAAGTAGAATTTAAAATGAAAGAGCAAGACGTTATCCCGCTGCGCACAGAGGGTTTTAACACACAAAACTGGTTTATAATTGACTATGGCAATGTAATAGTGCATGTTTTTAGCCCCGACGCAAGAGATTTTTATGACCTTGAACACTTATGGGCAGACGGCGAAAATGTACCGCTTGATTTTATTAATTCTTCTGATACGGAGTTGAGTGAATAATGAGATATGAATATAAGAATATAGAGAAAAAATGGCAAGATGTTTGAGAAAAAGAAAATACTTTTGCCGCAAAGCAAGATTTTACTTTGCCAAAATTTTATGCGCTTATAGAGTTTCCTTATCCGTCTGGGCAAGGGCTACATGTTGGGCACCCAAGGCCGTACACGGCTCTTGACATAGTTGCAAGAAAACGCAGAATGGAAGGCTACAATGTGCTATATCCAATGGGATGGGATGCATTTGGTTTGCCTACTGAAAATTATGCAATGAAAAACCACGTACACCCTGAAATTGTAACAAAACAAAATGTTGATAAATTTAAAAGCCAAATAAAATCTTTAGGCCTTTCTTTTGATTGGTCAAGGGAAATTAACACAACAGACCCAAGTTATTATAAATGGACACAGTGGATATTTTTACAGCTGTTTAAAAAAGGTCTTGCTTATAAAAAAGAAATGAGCGTTAACTGGTGTACATCTTGTAAAGTTGTTTTGGCAAACGAAGAAGTAGTGCAAGGAACTTGTGAGCGCTGCCAAAGCGAGGTAGTGCGTAAAGTTAAAAGCCAATGGATGCTAAAAATAACAGAGTATGCAGATAGACTTATTGACGATTTGGACGGCCTTAATTTTATTGAGCGTGTTTCAACACAGCAAAAAAACTGGATTGGGCGCAGCCATGGTGCAGAAGTTATTTTTAAAACTACGCAAGGCGACGACTTGTTAATTTATACAACACGCCCGGATACACTTTTTGGTGCAACATATATGGTAATAAGCCCGGAGCACCCTTGTGTTGATAAATGGGCGCAAAAAATTGAAAACATGGCACAAGTTAATGAGTATAGGGAAAACGCCGCTAAAAAAAGTGATTTTGAACGCACAGAGCTTGTAAAAGACAAAACCGGCGTAAAATTAAACGGAGTTAGCGCAATAAACCCTGTTAATGGTGAAGAGATACCGATATTTATTTCAGATTATGTTCTTATAAGTTATGGTACGGGTGCAATTATGGCGGTACCGGGCCACGACGATAGAGACTATGATTTTGCTAAAAAATTTAATTTGCCTATTGTTGAAGTTGTTAAAGGTGGAGACATTGAAAAACAAGCCTTTACCGATTGTGAAACAGGCATAATGGTTAATAGCGGATTTTTAAATGATTTAAATGTTGAAGAAGCTAAAAAGGCTATAGTAAAATGGCTTAGTGATAAAGAATTGGGTACACCTAAAACTAATTTTAAATTGAGAGATTGGGTTTTTAGCCGCCAAAGATATTGGGGCGAACCAATACCAATGGTGTACTGTGAAAGCTGCGGTTGGCAGCCTATAAGTGAAAGCGAGCTACCTTTAATTTTACCTGAAATTAAAGATTTTGAGCCAACAGGCGACGGTGAAAGCCCACTTTCACGCTTGACAGATTGGATTAATACAACGTGCCCTTGTTGCAATAAACCTGCAAAAAGAGAGACAGATACTATGCCGCAATGGGCAGGGTCGTCTTGGTACTTTTTACGTTATATGGACCCTGATAATAATAACGAGCTTGCAAGCAAAGAAGCACTTGAATATTGGGGCCCTGTAGACTGGTACAACGGTGGCATGGAGCACACAACACTTCATTTGCTTTATAGCAGGTTTTGGCATAAGTTTTTATTTGATATTGGTGTTGTTCCCATAAATGAGCCTTATTTAAAGCGCACCAGCCATGGAATGATATTAGGTGAAAACGGCGAAAAAATGAGCAAATCACGCGGAAATGTTGTAAACCCGGACGAGATAATTGATGAGTACGGTGCAGATACTATGCGCCTTTATGAGATGTTCATTGGTGATTTTGAAAAAAGTGCACCTTGGAACACATCGTCTATAAAAGGATGTAAGCGCTTTTTAGACAGGGTTTGGGCATTGCAAGAACGTGTTAACAACAACACTGATTATTCTGCTAAAACAGAAAACACAGTGCACCGAACAATTAAAAAAGTTACACAAGACATAGACCAGCTTAAAATGAATACTGCTATTGCTGCAATGATGAGTTTAATTAATGAATTTTATGAAAACGAAACCGTATCAAAAGGTGACTTAAAAGCATTATTGCAACTATTAAATCCGTTTGCGCCGCATATTTCTGAAGAGATGTGGCAAATTTTGGGCTTTGAAAATAAAATATCAGACACAAAATGGTTAAGCTTTGATGAAGCAAAATGCGTTGACAGCACCGTAGAAATTGCAGTGCAAATAAACGGTAAAGTGCGCACAAAAATTACAATTGCAGCAGACACAACTAAAGAAGATGCGATTGCAGCTGCTAAAGAAGACGAAGCAATTAAACAGGCAATTAGCGGTAAAACTATTTGTAAAGAAATTTATGTGCCAAGAAAACTTGTTAACATAGCAATAAAATAATTATAGAGCAATTGTTTTACTTAACAGTGCTAGTTAAATTTAAATTGCAATGCATTTTAACATAATACATAATAACAAATTACTTGCATTTTAAAACACAACATGCTATAATATAATAGCAATCATGCGTAATGGTGTTTTACACTTTTTCGAATAAGGTTGTGATGGATGCATGTCAAAACATATGCTCCCCCATGTCAAAACCGGAAAGAGGTGAACGAATTGAAAGAAGGAATACATCCTAAATACGAAACAGCCAATGTAGAGTGTGCGTGTGGCAATAAGTTTGAAACACGTTCAACAAAAGGTGCAATTCATGTTGAGGTTTGCGCTAAATGTCACCCGTTTTATACAGGTAAACAAAAATTGGTAGATACAGGCGGTCGTGTTGATCGTTTCAATAAACGTTTCAATTTAGATCAATAATTAATTAAAAGCAAAGGACGGTTAATATTAGCCGTCCTTTGTTTTTTCTAATTTAAGATATATTTCAATTTATAACACAGTAGCTTTAATCATCAAAGTATTATATAAAAGGTGGTGGCAATTTGCAAGAATATAAAACAATAAGTGGAGTGTCGGTTGCAAAAATAGTAGAGAAAAAATCTGAATTTATTGCCAGCGCCGCTTTTGCAGACACACAACAAGCAGCACTTGCGTTTTTAAATGACATAAAAATAAAAAATAGTGGTGCAGCACACAATGTATTTGCTTACATTTTAAAGCAGGGTGCAACAGAGCGATATTCAGATGACGGAGAGCCGGCAAAAACTGCTGGTGTGCCAACGCTTAGCGTAATACGCCACGCAGGTTTAGTTAATTGTATAGTTGTAACTACAAGATATTTTGGCGGCACATTACTTGGTACAGGTGGACTGGTACGCGCGTATACACAAGCGGCTAAAGCTGCACTTGATAATGCAAAAATTGTATGTGTAAGTGTGTGCATAAAGGCAGAAATTAGCATACCCTATGCACTTTATGAACAAGCGGCAAGAGTAATAACTCAAAATGGTGCAAAGCTTGATGATGCAGTGTTTAAAGACGATGTAACACTACCATTTATTATGTTAAAAAGCCAAAAAGAGCATATTGAAAAGGATTTACAAACGCTATGCAAAGGCAATGCGAAAATTGTGTTTTCAAACCCGTTTAATGCGCCTTTTTAGAATTTAAAATTAGTAAAATGAAAACAAAACGGATACATAAAAGTTTTGACAATATGCCGGCTAGTAGGCGTGTTATTTATCGTTTTATTTAAAGCAATTGTTCTCGCCACTTACGTGGCAACCGAACAAGTTTGCAATTTATACTATGCTCATACTTCGCATGATATAAATAATAAACGCTTGAAATAGGACTTTTGATCCTGTTTCAAGCGTTTGTTATGTTTTTACTTTATAAATGTTAATTGTAAACTTTGTTTAAAAAACAAAAGGCAAATAAATTTATTATTTTAAAAAGCTAAAATTATACCGCCGTCATTGGCATATAATGAAGAAAGCCCACCTGTAGGTATAGAAATAACTTCACGCAAAGCCTTGCATTTTAACAGTAATTCGTCTTTTACTTCGCCTGCACGCTGTGCACAATTACAATAAGTTAAAACTAATGTTATGCTGTTTGCGGCAGCGGCTTGTGTTTCTTTAACAACGTTTTCAACAAGTTTTACCATTGCAGCTTGTGTTCCACGTATTTTTTCAATGCATATAATCTCGCCGTCGTTTGAACCCATAAGTGGGCGTAAATTCAAAACAGTACCCATAAAACCGGCAATTTTTGAAATTCTTCCGTTTTTCATAAGTGTACTTAAATCATCAAGAACAAACCTTGTTTTCATGTTGTTAATAAATTCTGTTGTTTTACTAACAATAGTATTAAAATCTTGTTTAGCGTTAATTAGCTCTTGTATCACAAGTGCAATTAATGTTTCACCTGCAGATGCGCTTTTTGAATCAAAAACATGTATTTTTTTGTCGGGAAATTCTTCTAAAACAAGGTCGCGAGCAACAAGTGCTGAATTATAAGACCCCGATAATTTTGAAGATATTGTTATAACAAAACTTTCATTTGCGTTTTTCATGTGCTGTGCAAAGTCATCAGGGGACGGGCATGCACTGGCTGCCGGGCCTTTATGCGCTGCAATAGCCTTTAATAAATCCGGCACATGTAGATTTTCATCATCTCGGTATTGGGCTTCTCCTAAAATAACACTAAAACTTACATGCTTAACATTTAATTTTTGTTGTAACTCGTCAGTTAAATCACAACTGCTGTCTGCAATAATTTGAATAGACATAATTAACTTCCTTTCAAATAAATTGTTATTTTAATTAATTGGTATAACTTTAAAATGATGCTCTGTGCAAAAAAACAGCAAAATAGCACCAGAATTATAATTGTATTAAAAAACGCTGTATTTTATAATAATACAATTAATAGGATAAATTGTTTTTAGTTAACAACATTACCTTATATAGTAAAGTATACCATGTGAAAAAAATAAAAGCAATTAAATTACTTGTAAAAAAAATGTGAATTTGGTAAAATTTAATTTATAATGTTTTTAAATATAAAGAAAAGAGGTTATTGCAATGAAATCAGATATTGAAATAGCACAAAGCGCGCAATTAAAACCAATTTACAGCATAGCCGAAAAGTTAGACATAAATGAAAACGATGTTACACCATATGGTAAATATAAAGCAAAAATAGACCATAGGCTTGTAAAAAATAAAAAAGACGCACAAGATGGTAAAGTGATATTGGTTACGGCAATAAGCCCTACACCGGCAGGAGAAGGCAAAACAACAACCAGCATAGGCCTTGCAGACGCACTTAACCACATAGGAGAAAAAACTGTTTTAGCATTGCGAGAACCAAGCCTTGGGCCTGTTTTTGGTGTGAAAGGCGGCGCGGCAGGTGGTGGGTAT
>CAYJDK010000127.1:4690-6001 GCA_964368905.1 uncultured Bacteroides sp. | reverse complement strand
TTTATTTTAAAATTAATATGAATATGGAGTTGTAATTAATAATGAAAGAAATCATAATAAAAAATAAAGAAGAGTTAGATAAATATGATGCACCATTAAATGATGAATATGGTAAATATTGCGACCATACAGTTTTAAGGGCGTATACACCAAAAGCAATGGTTAAAAGATTTGTTGATGAGGCAATTAAATATAAAGCCGCTAGTGTTTGTGTTAACCCTATACATGTTTCTTTCGTTAATTCTTTATTATCAGGCTCTGGAATTAAAACTTGCACTGTTGTTGGTTTTCCGCTTGGAGCAAATAAACCTGCTATTAAAGCCGCAGAAGCAAAATTAGCAATAGAAGACGGTGCAAGGGAAATTGATATGGTTATTAACGTTGGTGCCCTTAAAGATAAAAATTACAATTTAGTATACAATGATATTAAAGGCGTAGTAGATGTATGCAAGGGTTATGCAGATGTTAAAGTTATTATTGAAACTTGCTACTTAAGTAACGATGAAATAGTTAAAGCTTCTTTACTTGTTGAAAAAGCAGGTGCAGATTATGTAAAAACTTCAACAGGATTTGGAACAGACGGCGCAAGAGTGCAAGACGTTGAACTAATAAGGGCAACTGTTTCAGATAAAATGAAAATTAAAGCTTCAACAAATGTTAATACAAGGCAAGATGCAGATAATTTTGTTAAAGCAGGGGCAACAAGGCTAGGTACAAGCAAAACTCCAAACATAGTAACAGGTGATGATACTATAATAGGTGTTAGTGCAGATAATCAACCACCAAAACAAGACTAGTAAAAAACAAGGGTGTGATATTGTGCCAAGGCGTGCTAATAGTGCGAATTTAATAAAAAAAGCAAACAAGAGTTTACTGTTAAATACATTAAGAAACAGCACTCCTTTATCTATTGAAGATATGGTGTATAAGACAAAAATTAGCAGGCAAACCATTTTGAATTTAATTAAAGAATTAACAACAGAACATTTAATTGAAAAAACAGGCTTTGGGGAATCTATGGGCGGTAGACAGCCTGCTTTATATGGTTTAGATTTGTCGTATCATTTTGCAATTGGCATTGATTTTGATTGTCCACCCGTACGTATAGCCATTACAAATTTAAACGGGCAAGCTGTACATACTGCCGGTTATGAAATTATAGTTTTTAAATATGTTCACGAAATATTTGATTTTTTGTGTGATAATATTTTAGATGCAATGAAAAAACTTAACATTTCTAAAAAGAACTTAATTGGTTTAGGTATTGGGCTTCCGGGTAAAATTAATTTACAAAAAGCTAATCACATATAT
>CAYJDK010000127.1:0-4680 GCA_964368905.1 uncultured Bacteroides sp. | reverse complement strand
TATATGCTTTGCGTGGCGATATTAAAGGTAGTGCAGAAATTGCATCTCTTATAAGCAAAAGACTTGGTACTAATGTTTATGTGCGCAATGATATTGACTACCTTGCAATTAATGAAAGAAATTACAATAAAGACTTAAATGATTATGCTTTTATTGGATTAAGAACAGGCATAGGCATGGGTATTGTTTTAAATGGTAATTTGTACACAGGCTTATTTGGCAATGCAGGTTTTATTGGGCATGTTGTTGTAGACTCAGATGGTCATGTGTGTGATTGCGGAAACAAAGGCTGTGTTGAAGCATATGCATCTAAAAGTTCTATTTGCAAAATATATAAAATGTTAAGCAAATGCAAAGAAAAAATTACATACGAAGAAATTTTATTAAAAGCTAATAATGGTGAGGAGCTTTCATACCAAATTTTGAATGATGCTGCATTAATACTAGCTAAACAAATAATGGCAACGTTACAGCTTTTAGATATTTACACAATTGTAATTTGTGATTCTAACTCAGAAGATGATTGCTTTTTTAATTTAATTAAACAAAACATAAAAAAAATTAGAAATGGTTTTTATGCAACTGAAGAATTAATAATATTAAAAAGCGAGCAAACAATTGAAGTTTTTGGTGTGGGCGGCAGCTTATTTGTTATAGAAACATTTTTTAAAGGGCCTAACCTTGTATTAAAAAGCGAGGCATAAATTAATTACCATATACTAATTTTTTATTTAAAGTATATTATGTAGTTTAAGTGTAGTAATATTAATGTACATTGAAAAGGAGTACTTTATGACAGAACATATTAAAAAGTTATATGATTTTTTTGTAGTAAATAAAGAACACCACCAATTTAGAAAACACGTTGATATTGACCTTAGCAATGCAAAAAATGATGCTTCTCTTACAGAAGAAGAAAGGGTATTGGCTTGCCATGAAATTGTGCTTAATGCCGAAGATGTTTTAGTATTTGAATTTGAAAAAATTGCAGGTACAAGGCTTATAAAAAAAATACCCGATTATGAGCATGAATCTTATGGCTTTTTAAACGGTAGAGCTAGCCATATGTTAAACGAGCCTACAATTGGTGGCATTTCTAATAATGTTGCAGAGTATGGACGTGTAATTGCAGTTGGAACAAATGGAATAAGAGACGATATACATGCAATTATGGATAAAACATCTTTAAATAGGCAAGAGACAAGTTTTTTAAAAAATCAATTACGTTTGTTAGATGTTATTGATAGTTTTGCAGATAAGTTTAAGAAAGCTGCAAAAAGCGTTAATAATGATTATGTTTATAATACATTTTGCAATATTCCACAAAATGGTGCCAAAACTTTTTTGGAATCTTTGCAATTTTTGCGTTTTTTAAACTTTGTTTTAAGGTATGAAAACCCAACTCACTCGCCATTAGGCAGGTTTGACCAATATATGTATCCGTTTTATAAAAAGGATATTGAAAGTGGAATGTCTAAAGACGAAGCCTTTGATTTAATAAGTGAGTTTTTTCTTTCTCTTAATAGGGATACTGATATTTATTTTGGAATTCAGCAAGGAGATAACGGACAGGCAATTGTGCTTGGTGGTTGCGATGAAAACGGTGAAAATGCCTATAATGATTTAAGCGAACTTTGCCTTAAAGTTAGTTTAGATTTGGCAGTAATTGACCCGAAAATTAATTTGCGTGTAGACAAAAAAACACCGCTTGAAATTTTTGAGCTTTGCACAAAGCTTACACGTAAAGGGCTGGGGTTCCCGCAATATTCTAACGATGATATAGTTATACCGGCACTTGTTGAATGGGGATATGAAATTGAAGATGCACGTGATTATGCAGTTGCAGGATGCTGGGAGTTTATAATACCGGGCTATGGCGCTGAAGGCATTAACTATGAAGCCATGCCATTTGTTAAAATTATTAATAAATGCGTTTTAAATAATTTAGAAAATTCCGATAGTTTTGAAGATTTTATGCTTTGTGTTAAAAATGAAATTAATAATGAAATGATGCAAATTCATGAAGTCTTTAAAGGTGTGTTGCCAAGATGCTCTCCAATGAGTTCGCTTTTGTCTAAACAGGCAATACAAAAATGTGAGGATATATCTACTTGCAGTAAGTATAAAAACATTGGTGTTCACGGGCCCGGAATTTCAACGGCAATAGATTCTCTTGCGGCTATTAAGAAATATGTTTTTGATGATAACTTAGTTACTGCTACTGAAATGACAAATGCAGTAGCTACTAATTTTGAAAACAATGCAGAATTATTACATACATTGCGTTATGAATCGCCTAAAATGGGCAATAATAACGATTTTGCTGATAATATTGCAATTGAGCTAACAGATATGTATGCAGATGTGTTATCAAAATACAAAAATGATTTTGGTGGCTGTTATAGGCCCGGTACAGGATCTGCAATGTATTATATTTGGAATGCACTTGATTATGAGACAACACCGGACGGCAGGCTAAAAGGAGAACCACTTGCAGCTAATTTTTCTCCAAGTTTGTTAGTTAAATCAAACGGACCTCTTTCTATGTTTAAGTCTTTTTGTAAGCTTAACTTAAAAAGAATATGTAATGGAGGCCCTGTTACATTAGAGTTGCACAGTAGTGTATTTACTAATGAGGAAACAATTAATAAAGTTGCAATACTTGTTAAAATGTTTATAGATTTAGGCGGACACCAATTACAGCTAAATTCTGTTGATACACAAGTGCTTATTAAAGCCCAAGAAAACCCTGAACAGTATAAAAATTTAATTGTTAGAGTTTGGGGATGGAGCGGTTATTTTGTAGAATTAAGTAAAAGTTTCCAAGACCATATTATTGAAAGAGAAACTTTTAAGGTATAAAATAAATGAAGAGCGGTATTGTTTTTGATATTAATGAATTTGCAGTTCATGATGGCCCCGGAATTAGAACTACTGTATTTTTAAAAGGGTGCCCACTTAAATGTAAGTGGTGCCATAATCCTGAAGGTTTAAGTAAAGATATTGAGATTTTAAAAGGGGTAAATGGTTGCATTAAATGTAAAAAATGTGAGCAAGTGTGTAAAAATGAAAAGTGTATTAATTGCGGAAAATGTGTTGTTTCTTGCCCTAAAAATTTAATTAGATTTGCAGGTGAAAAATATACAAGTACTTCTTTAGCAGAAAAAATACTAAAAAATAAAGATTTTATGGATAAAAATGGAGGAGTTACATTTACAGGTGGCGAACCATTGTTTCAGCATGAATTTTTATTTGAAACATTAGAAAAACTACCAAACACACATAAGGCAATTGAAACATCGGGGTATACTACAAAACAAATATATAAAAAAATGCTAAGTTTAGTAGACTTTGTGTTAACGGATATAAAACTTGTTAACGATGAAAAACACTTGTTTTATACAGGAGTTAGCAATAAATGCATACTTGATAATTTGAAATTACTTAAAAGTAGTAATATTCCATTTATAATTAGAGTACCGCTAATTCCCGGAGTAAACGACAATATTAAAGAAATGGAATGTATTGCTGAATTAGTTAAAGGTGAATGCAACTTAGTTAGGGTAGAATTATTAAAATATAATAATGTTGCCGGCGCAAAATACGAACTTTTAGGAAAAAAATATGAATTTGTACCTAATAATTCAGGTAACAATATACCAGAACTAGCAAATATATTTGAAAGTAAAAATATACCGGTATTTTTACAATAATAACAATGAATGGTTGCAATTGCAACAGAAGGGAATTTATTTTGAAAACACTTTTTTCACCATCTATGATGTGTATGGACATGATGAAATTAAAAAGCCAAATTGAGATTTTAAACGATAAAGTTGATATGTATCATGTGGACATAATGGACGGACATTTTGTTCCAAATATAACTTTATCACCGGATTTTGTTGCAGCGGTTAAACCTGTTACAACAAAACCACTTGATTGCCACCTAATGGTTACAAACCCGGACCAATATATTATGCCACTTGTTAAGGCAGGTGCAGGGTATATATGCCCACACGCAGAAACAATAAACAGCGATGCATTTAGAATATTAAAGAAAATTACCGATAATGGTTGTAAATGTGGTGTTGCCATTAATCCGTCAACATCTCTTGATGTAATAAAATATTATATTGATATTTTAGACAAAATTACTATTATGACAGTGGACCCAGGGTTTGCAGGCCAACCCTTTGTTGAACAAATGTTAAGCAAAATTAGTGATTTGAAAGAATATAAAACTAAGAATAACTCTAAGTTTATTATTGAGATTGATGGATCTTGCAATAAAAACACATTTAAAAAATTAATAAATGCCGGAGCAGAATGTTTAATTGTTGGCTCATCAGGGCTGTTTAATTTAAACGAAGATTTAAACGTAGCTTGGGATAATATGATGATAGATTATAATGAGGCAGTAAAATAAATGATGAATGAAATTAATAAAAATGTTATGAAGCATCTTGATTATATGCTTGAGAGGTACCCTGCACTAACTGTGTGCAAAAATGATATAATTGAAGCATTTTTAGCTATTAAAAATTGTTATGAAAACAATGGTAAACTGCTTTTGGCAGGTAATGGTGGAAGCGCTGCAGACTGTGACCATATTGTTGGTGAGTTAATGAAAGGTTTTTGCAAAAGGAGATATATTGACAGTGAGTTTGGTGATAATTT
>CAYJDK010000126.1:0-6056 GCA_964368905.1 uncultured Bacteroides sp. | reverse complement strand
TTACCGTCCTTGTCTAAAAAGTAGCTTGTTGGTAAACTTGACACTTGGTATGTGTATGCAGCACTCTGCGATGTATCATAAAGCACAGGGAAAGTGTAAGCATTAGTTTCAATATAATTTTTAGCTATGTCTAATGTTTCACGTTGGCCATCTGTCATATTAACCATTAAAAACTGAACTTCTCCGTCAAGTTCTTCATTCAGTTCGTTAAAATAAGGCATTTCTCCTGTGCAAGGAGGACACCAAGAAGCCCAAAAATTTAGTACTATTGGTTTGCCAAAATAATCATGCAAATCAACTTCATTTCCGTAGGCATCTATTACCGTAAAGTTAGGAGCAACTTGCAAATCGTCATCTTCCTCGTTTTGTGTTGTTTCGTCAGGTGCGCTATCGCTTGAAGAAGACGCCTCTTCATTTGTAGACGTTTCAGGGTTAGTGGTTTGAGTTGCAGGCTCTTCATTATCTTGTGCATCGCTTTGAGTAGATACCGGCTGCTGTGTAATTAAATTGTTTTGTGTACCAATAATACCTGAAAAATAATTGTAAGCCAGTGCGGAAACCGATATTAGTGCCACAAGTACAAGTGTTATTACAACTGTTTTTTTATTGTTTTTCATAAAAACTCCATTCTGTGCACTGCACAAATTAATTTGTAAAATCTCCAAAGAAAATAGAGATTATTGTTATGCGCCGTCTTAAGACAGCACGCTTTAATATAAATGTTAAGAGTGATTTTTTGCATTTTACTTTGTTTTTGCTACTTAAATAAGTTTTTTAAAAAACTACAAAAGTGTTAAAAAGCGGTTTTTATATTGCAAAAATTGATATTTAATTGCAAATATCAGTATACGCATTTTGATAAAAATAGTATAAAAAAATATTTAATAATTAAAAATTAAAAGTGTAAAGCTAAAATGTTAAAAATCTAAGCAAATAACCAAAAAGTCCGCTTGCCATAAATATACCAACAACTATTAAGAAAATTCCGCTTACTAAATTTATAATTTTATAATTGCGTTTGAAAAAATTAAACATGCCTTTTAAATTGTCTATTAAAACGGCGCTTAATATAAATGGTAAGCCAAGCCCCAACGAAAATGCAAGTAACATTAATATACCTTGCAATACAGTGCCGCTTTGTGCGGCCAGTAATAGTGCAGAAGCTAAAAATACACCAACACAAGGAGACCAACCTATTGCAAATATAATTCCAAATAAAATAGAGGGTAAGAAACCGTTTTTAATATTTTTAAGTGAAATTTTTTTGGTTTTGTTTAAAAGCGGTATGTTAAGAGCGCCCATGAAGTTTAAACCGAATAATATTATTATTGCTCCACTTATAATATTAAAGGCTGTTTGATGCCGGGTTAAAAAACTGCCTACAGTGCCTGCAAAAGCACCTAAAGTAATAAAAACAAGCGTAAACCCTAGCACAAACCCTAAAGCGCCAATTACTGGTTTTTGTTTATTAGAAGCTGCATTAACTTCGTTGCCATTAACGTTTCCTGCAAAGTAAGAAATATAAATAGGAAGCATAGGCAGCATACAAGGAGAAACAAATGTTATAATGCCTTCAAGAAAAGATAAAATGTATTGCACAAAACTCACCTCTTTTTAGTAGTGAAACAAGTAAAACTAATTTTAAATAATTAACAGATACAACATTATTTGTTAGCATATTTTGCTGGCTGTAATATAAAAGGCGAGCCATATGCCATAGAATAAATATTAATAATGCTATTCAATTAGTTTTAAAGTTAATATATGATGTTTAAAAGTTAATTAATAATAATTATTACCTTTAGATATATTCTATTATATAATTATTGTTAATTTAAGGAAAATCTGTGAAAATTTTGTGTTATTTAAAAAGTTTCATTAGTAAGATTAATTAAATAGCCACAAAATATAAGGCTTTACTATTAAAACAATACAAATTAAACTAAAGCTAATAAATATTTAGCAAAAAACATTCTTATTTAATATAAAACTTAATGATATTATAACACATTTTTTGAATTTATATATAGAAATGAATTAATTTATAGCTTATTTTAATTAAAAATTAACTTTTAATTTAATATGGCTATTAATTAAAGCAAAAAGCTTAAATAATAAAAAATTAAACAACAAATCTTTAAAATGTACATACAATATGTTATAATACATATTTGTAAACAATATTTTATTTATACATTTTAATAATTATTGTTGCTTTTATTAACAAATATAGCAATTTTATATGCATTATAAATTGTAACAATGTAAAACAGATTATAGTTTTAAAAAAATATATAAATTAAAAGCAAATTATAAAGGCTTTTGTTATTACAGTATATATAGTTTTAAGGAAGGTTGGTAGCGTTTATAGGTGCGGGAGTTACAAATAAAACTTGTATTGAACTTTTTGCAAAATATGGTGCAAACATTACACTTTGCGATAAAAAAAACAGTTTGGAAGATTTTAAAGAATACGGTGAAACTTTAAAAAAATTAAACGTAAAATTGTCTTTAGGCAAAGATTACTTAAATGGACTTTTAAACCAGGACATGATTATGCGAACACCGGGATTTGAATATTACACAAAAGAGTTGCAAGACGCAAAAGAAAGCGGAACGCAAATTAGCAGTGAAATGGAACTTTTTTTTGAACTGTGCCCGTGTAAAATAATTGCTGTTACAGGAAGTGACGGTAAAACAACCACTACAACATTAATAGCAAACATGCTTACATCTGCAGGTGAAAACGTGCATTTAGGTGGGAATCTTGGGCGTGCACTTTTACCTATTGCCGAAACAATAAACGAACAAGACTGGGCTGTTGTAGAACTTTCAAGTTTTCAACTTATAAGTATGAGGCAGTCTCCACACATAGCAGTTGTAACAAATGTTACACCAAACCACCTAGACCACCATAAGGATATGTTTGAATATATTGATGCTAAACGAAACATTTTAATATATCAAAGTAAAGGTGATAAGGCAGTACTGGGGTATGAAAACGAAATAAGCAACAGTATGCAAAAAGATGTTAAAGGAGACATGTGTTGGTTTACAAGGAAAAGCCTTTTGCAAAGTGGGGCATATTTAAATAAAGAAGGCATGCTTGTTTATTGCGAAGATAACAAAGAAACACAAATTTGCCATAAAGATGAAATAGCATTAAGAGGAGAACATAATATTGAAAATGTACTTGCAGCTGCAAGCGCCGTTTATAATATAGTAAATGTTAAACATATAGCAAAAGTTGCACGTAGCTTTACAGGAGTAGAACATAGAATAGAACCTGTTAGAAACATAAACGGTGTTATGTGGTATAATGACTCAATAGCAACAAGCCCAACAAGAGTTATTGCAGGTTTAAAAGCGTTTAATCAAAAGTTAATAATTATAGCAGGTGGCTCTGATAAAGGTATAAGTTTTGAACCGCTTGTACCGGAACTTTTAAACCATGTTAAAACTATAATATTAACAGGTGCAACTGCTAACAAAATTGACAGTGCAATTAGAGAAAACGAAAATTTTGCAAAGAGTAAACTTGAAATAATACATGCAAGTAGTATGGAAGATGCCGTAAACAAAGCAAACGAGTGTGCAAAAGAAGGTGATATTGTATCGCTTTCTCCGGCATGTGCATCTTTTGACATTTACACAAATTTTGAAGAGCGTGGAAACCATTTTAAAAAACTTGTAAATATGCTGTAGTACTTGCATTACTATATTAATAAAGAGAGATTTTTAATGATTAAATTAGCAACTAAAGAAGATGAAAATAAAATAGCAGAACTTTTATGTATTGATGAAAATTGTAATAATGACAATAAAATGAACAATATGCTTGAAAATGATGTTTTTTTAATGCAAATAAAAGCAATGTTTTTAAGCTATAAAACAAGCCATCCTAATTGTAGGTTTTATTTTGTTAGCCCAAACAATAACTGCAACGAAAACATTGGTATTTTATGTGTACAAGCATCAAGTGCAACTTATGCCGGGCCATTACAAGATAGCGAAGAGATGGAAATGTTTTTGAAGTCTTTAAATATAGAATATTTTAAAAGCAATAATATGGTTTTGTTTAATTTTGAAAAAATACCAAAATATATAATGTGCTTAAAAGCAGGTACTTATGCAGATGTTTATAGTGCACAAGTAGATGATAATCCTGATTTATGGGAGCTTGCACATAGTGACATGCTTAAAGGTGTAGACCCTGAAGCGTTTTATAGCGACGCTGTTATAAGAACAAAATGTGGATTAGCAGACATACGTGCCATTAGTATTAAAAACGAAAATGGTAAAAAAGAATATATTACGGCTGTTGTAACAAAAAAAGAACATAGAAAAAAAGGTTATGCATGCACACTTTTAAGCACCTTTGCAAGAGTTTATGGAAATAAAGATTTATATGTTGTTTGCGATAAAGAACTAGAACACTTTTATGAACAATTAGGCTTTGTTTTTTATAAACCTGCATGTGTTTGTAAAAAAGTATAATAGAATTTTATTTATTAACATTTTTTTTAAAATAGAGAACAGGAGAGAATGAATTGCAAAACATCTCGGCTATTGGTGAGTTTTTTAATTTGTCTGATAATATTTTACAAAGCGATTTAAAGGCGTTGCAAATGTGTGAGCATGCATTTAAAGAGCTTGAAATTATAAAAGAATATAACCAACTTAAAATGCTTAATGCATTTACTAAGTGTAATGTTGGTGCAAACCATCTTTTAGGAACTACAGGGTACGGAATTGATGATGCAGGACGTGAAAAACTTGAACAAATTTTTAGTACTTTAACAAAGAGCGAAGCTGCATTGTTTAGGCAAAGTTTTGCAAGCGGAACACACACAATTGCAGTTGCACTTTTTGGAGTTCTTAGACCGGGCGATAAAATGCTTTGTGTAACGGGTACACCATACGATACATTGCATGGAGTTATAGGCTTTAACAGTAGTGGGCATGGAAGTTTAAGCGATTTTGGCATTTTGTATGAAGAGATAGATTTAATAGATAATGCCTACCCTAATATTGAAGAAATTGAACAAAAGTGTAAATATGCTAAAATGTGTTATATTCAGCGCAGTAGGGGTTATAAACAGCGCAAAGCATTGTCTCTTGAAGATATTGAAAAAATAAGCAAAGCGGCAAAGAGTGCAAACCCTGATATAATTGTAATGGTAGACAATTGCTATGGAGAATTTACAAATACAAAAGAGCCAACACAATGCGGCGCAGACTTAATTGCAGGGAGCCTAATAAAAAACCCAGGCGGTGGCATTGCTCCTACAGGTGGATATATTGCAGGCAAAAAGCATCTTGTAGAAAAATGCGCACACAGGTTAACTGCACCGGGTGTAGGCGCCGAAATAGGTTGCACTTTAGACGTTTTAAGGCAGCTTTATTTAGGCCTTTATTATGCGCCGGGCGTAACTTGCGAAGCACTTAAAGCAAGTGTTTATACATCTGCTTTATTTAGTTTGTTGGGATATACTGTTCAGCCACATTATAATGATAAACGCGATGATATTATTACAAGTGTGCAAACAGGTAGCGAAAAAGCAATGATTGCACTTTGCAAAGGTGTACAAGCCGGCAGCCCAATAGATAGTTTTGCAGCACCGGAACCCGGAGAAATGCCCGGTTATGAAGATAAGGTTATTATGGCAGCAGGTGCATTTACTATGGGTAGTAGTATTGAACTGTCTGCAGATGGGCCAATAAGGCCGCCTTATACCGTATATGTTCAGGGTGGAATTAATTTTAATGCGGCTAGGGCAGGAATTTTACTTGGCGCGCAAAACATTGAAAGATTAAACAATTAAAAAGATATAAAAACAACAAGGGGATTTATATGAAAATTTTTAATACTTTAACACGCAATAAGGAAGAATTTGTACCTTTAAAAAAACAGGAGTACCGTATTTATGTTTGTGGGCCAACTGTTTATAATTTTATACACATAGGAAATGCGCGCCCAATTGTTGTATTTGATGTATTGTGCAGATACCTTGAATACAAAAATAATAAAGTTATACTTGTTTCAAATATTACCG
>CAYJDK010000125.1:4349-6211 GCA_964368905.1 uncultured Bacteroides sp. | reverse complement strand
CATTCGGCTGTTTCAAACCAGCTGTTTTCAAGTTATGCAAAAGTTAGCGATGCAAGAGGCCTTGCAAGTGTTATTGGAGAGGAAGAACTTTCTGTTACAGATAGGCTTTATTTAGATTTTGGCAATAAGTTTGAAAGTGAGTTTTTAGGGCAAGGAGATAGTGTAGAGCGCACTATTGAAGAAAGCCTTGACTTAGGTTGGCGGCTATTATCTATTTTACCTAGAGAAGAACTTGAAAGAGTTGAAAAAAGCTTGCTTGATGAACATTACGGGTTGCATTAGTATTGCTTTAGTGTGCATTTATTATTAAAAGCGGCAATAAAAATAAAAAGCAGGAGGTGAGTTTATATGGCACAGCAAATATTTCCTACAAAGGGTAATTTAATAGCGTGTAAAAAGAATTTAGCGCTTGCAAAATTAGGCTTTGATTTAATAGACAAAAAGCGAAACGTTTTAATGAGAGAAATGATGCGCCTTATAGACGAAGCCTCTAAAACACAAAAAGAAGTTGGCGACACATTTGTAAAAGCGTATGCGGCGCTGCAAAATGCAAACATAACGCTTGGAATACAGCGTTCGCTTGAAAACCACGTTCAAGAAGAAAATGGCTTTTCAATGACAAGCCGCAGTGTAATGGGTGTAGATTTGCCACAAACGCACCTTGAAAAATCTCCGTTAATGCCCTATTATGGTTTTAACACAACAAATATGCAGTTAGATTATGCTTATGTTTGTTTTGACAAAGTTAAACAACTTTGTGCGCAGCTTGCAGGTGTTGAAAACAGCGTTTACCGCCTTGCAATGGCCGTTAAAAACCACAGCGCCGTGCAAACATGCTTGAAAATGTTGTTATACCGCGCCTTACAGAAAATATATCGTATATATCTTCTACTTTAGAAGAACACGAGAGAGAAGAGTTTTCACGCCTTAAAGTGATAAAAAGTAAAAAAGGTGGCAATTAGTAATTTTTACAAATAAATATAGTAGCTTATATTATTACGTATATGTAAAATAAAAAGGAGAATTACATTGACAGTAATTTGGGACTGGAACGGAACACTGCTTAACGATGTAGAGCTGAGTAATAATTTGCTCAATAAGCTTTTAATTAATAATGAGTATGAACATAACGTAAGTTTAAAAAAATATAAAGATATTTTTTGTTTTCCTATAAAAGAATATTATAATAGTGCGGGCTTTAATTTTGAAAAACATCCTTTTGAAGATTTGGCAAAACAATATATGCAAATGTTTGAACAAGACTGGCATAAATGCAATTTGCAACCAAATGCAGAAAATGTTATAAAAACATTAAATAAGAATAATGTACGTCAAGCAATATTATCGGCATCTCCTTTAAATATGCTTAACATACAAACAGAACATTACAAAATAAAACACTTGTTTTATAAAATACTTGGGCTAAATGATATTTACGCACAAAGCAAGGTTAGCGTGGCAAAAGATTGGATGGCACAAGAGCATATAGACAAAGACAGCACAATTATGGTGGGTGATACAGTGCACGATTATGAAGTAGCAAATGTGCTTGGTGTTAAGTGTGTGCTTTATGCAAACGGGCACCAAAGCATACAAACTTTAAAGCGAACTAATGCACAAATAATTACAAACCTTAAACAAATTATTGAATTAACAAAGTAAAGCGGTTTTCGCATATTTGCGAAAACCGCTTTTTAAAATACAAATATTAAATGTTATATTTTAAGACGCATCTTGTTCTGTTTGTGAAGAATCGTCAGTTTGCTCTGTGCTTTGCGTTTCTTCGGTTGAGCCTTCTTCTACTACGGGTTCTGCTTGCTGTTCAGGGGCTTGTTCAACAGTTTCAGCGGCGGCACTGCTTG
>CAYJDK010000125.1:2766-4339 GCA_964368905.1 uncultured Bacteroides sp. | reverse complement strand
GCCTCGGTTAAAATACCATCGCCTGCATTGTCAAGTAAATCCTCATTGTCTGTTGGCAATGGTGCAGTACTTGTGGACTCTTCAGTAACCGGGTTTTCCACTTTTTTGTCGCTTGCAACTACGGCAGTTAAATAGTATTCGCCATTGTCATGGCGCTCAAATATATAATCAAGATATTTTACCGGTTCAATTAATGTGTCATAAGGTTCATCATACCCAACAGTTAAGCGCCTAATATTTCCGTCACGCGTTAAAGATTCCGCTATTGGGGAATAGTCTGTTGGCGGGCTTGTTAAAGGCATTAAATAAGCTTGTTTTTCAGGCACAAATGTAAACAAAAATTGTCCGCTTATAAATGTTATATAGTTAAATTTTTCATCCGGCCCGTATAATTCTTCAACAGCTTTACTTATAACATCAACAGGCAAGTACATTTGTCCGTTTTCGTCAAATTCATATTCGTTAGATTCGTTTGTATCAATAGCTTGGTACATGGCAGCGTAAAGCAATGTTTCAGTAGGTGCGTTGCTTAAATCATCAAACGGCAAAGTGTCTAATGCTACAAGGTATTTAACACGCTCTTGGTACTGGGGTATCTCGTCTGATATATCAAACGCGTTATTTATTAATGCAAAACCGCTTGTTATAGTTGTGGCAGCCCCTATAATAACAAAAAAACAAACAAAAGCTCCTAAAAGTTGCCTAAATCTTCTTCGGCGTTTAAGGTGTATTTTTTCTGTAATGGGACTTTGTGTATTTTTATCGGCCATTTAAATTCTCCTTGACTACGAGTAAATTGAAAATTATTTATTGCAAAAAGCATGATAAATAAATATAAATTATATTGTTAATAAACAAAATGTGTGATTTAATAATAAATAGAAAAGTTGCATTTTTACAAAAAATATGATAAATATAATTAAACCAATATAATTATACCGTATGATTGTAACATATTTTAAAAAAAAATGCAAAATTTTGCGATTTTGCTTTAAATTGCTATAATATATAATATGAGATATGATTGACATAAACAATATGCATGATTATGTGGGACAACGTGCCTTGCCGTTTATTAATTGCAAGGCAAAATACATTAAATAAAATAAAGGCAAACCATAACGGAGGCTTTATGAAACAAAACGGCAATACACTATATTTTAATAAAGTAATTGAAATAGACAGTGAAAACAATGAAAACTATGTGTTTAGCGAAGATGAAACATATAACGTTGCACTTTTTGCAGCAGATTGCAAAATGTACGATATTGAAAAAAGCATGCAAGAGTTAACAGCGCTTGCAAATGCATGTGGAATGAATGTTAGTGCCCAAATTGTTCAAAGTAGGCAAAGTATAGACACCGCAACGTATCTTGGTGAAGGACGCCTTGCTGAGGGGCGTTTGCTTTGCATTAACATAAATGCAAAACGTGCTATATTTGACGGTGAGCTTTCAGGTACACAAATTAGGAACTTAGAGCAGATACTGGAAATACCGGTTATTGATAGGACGATGCTTATACTTGAAATATTTGCAAGGAGGGCAACAACCGGCGAGGGCAAGTTGCAAACA
>CAYJDK010000125.1:0-2756 GCA_964368905.1 uncultured Bacteroides sp. | reverse complement strand
AGAACTTGCAACGTTGCAATATAGGTTGCCAAGGCTTGCAGGGCTTGGGGAAAGTTTGTCGCGCCAAGGTGGCGGCGGCGGTGGTACAGGCGGTGCAAGGCGCGGCGCAGGCGAGAGCAAACTAGAGTATGACAGAAGGCATATAAGGCGCAGGATTGATATGCTTAAGAAAAAATTAAAAGAGATGGAATTTAGGACAGAGCAAACAAGAAAGAGCCGCAAAAAAAACGGTGTACCGATAATTGCAGTTGTTGGCTATACAAATGTTGGTAAAAGCAGTTTATTAAACAGGCTTTGTGGTGCAAATGTATTGCAGGCAGACATGCTTTTTGCAACGCTTGACTCAACGGCAAGAAGCATGAGACTACCAAGTGGGCTGGATGTTGTTATTGTAGATACTGTTGGTTTTGTAAGCAGGTTACCACACAGCCTTATTAGTGCTTTTAAAAGCACTTTGCAAGAGGCAGCGTATGCAGATTTAATTATAAAAGTTTGCGATATTGATGACCCTGAATGTGATACACAATTAAGCATAACTAACAGCGTTTTAAGCGAGCTTAATTGTGATGAAATTGACAGTATTACGGTATATAATAAGATTGATAAAGTTAAGAGCGCCGCGCTTTTTGATACAGCTGCTGTGGCAGTGAGTGCCGCAACGGGCGAGGGAATAGATAATTTATTGCAAAAAATTGACAAAGCACTTAAATCACGTTTACGCATGGTAAATATACTTTTACCGTATGATAAGTTGTCTTTAACTGCAATTATACACAATAATGGCAGTGTTATAAGTGAAGAGTACAAAGAAGAAGGCGTAAAAATTACTGCTAATGTAAGAGTACAAGACTTACATATGTTTGAAAAATATATGTGTTGAAAAAATATAATTTAAAAGCAATATTTATAAAGGTTAATGCGTATAATAAATAGGTAGCTATGTTGCAATTTACATTTATATGGTTTGTAACATATAAACCGGGAGGAGCCGCCACTATGGCAAAAAAAGAAATAATAAAAGACCCACAAGCCATATTAGAAAAATATGGCGATATGGTTTTTAGGGCTGCATTTACACTTACAAAAAACAGGCAAGATGCAGAGGATGTAGCCCAAGATACATTTATATCTCTTATACAGAGCGAACCTGATTTTGAAAGCGAAGAACACCAAAAAGCATGGCTTTTACGTGTTTGCGCAAACAAGTGCAAAAGCTTATTTAGAACAGTGTGGCATAGCCGAACAGAGGGAATAAATGAAAATATACCGGCACAAGAGTTAACGGTAGACGAAAGCGGAGTAATGAATGCCGTTAACAATTTAAACCAAAAATATAAAGAAGTTATTTATTTATATTATATAGAAGGATATAGCACAAAAGAAATTGCACAAATATTGGAAACTACACAAAATACAGTTGTTTCACGTATGTCACGTGCAAGAAACTTACTTAAAAATTTATTAAAGGAAACGGAGGGCGAACAATTTGTTTGAAAGTAAATATAAAAGCGCAATGAGCAAAATATCGCCCACCGATGATTGGAAAAAAGATACCCTTGCAAAGATGAGAAAAGCGCAAGAGGACAAAAACAATGATGAAAAATATAATAATACAGTAAAGTTTAACAAGGCTTTTTATAAAACAAAAAGAGCAAAAAATTTAATAAAAGCTGCAGTGGTTATACTTATAGCTTTACCTGCGGCATATGTTGTGTTTAATATGTCAGCGCCAATGATGATGTCAGACTCTACCACAGGCGAGATGGCAACTGAAGTAACAATGCAAGAATCAGCACCACAAGAAACGCTAGAAGAAGCGGCAACGCCACAAGCGGCACAAGAGCATGCACAAAATGATGAACAACCTGTACAAAATTTTGATGCACAAGAAACAACAGAGTTTGATGCACAAACAGAAAGTGAAAGTGCACAAAAAGAAGATATGCAGTATGCTCAAGGTGATTTGATTACTACAAACGGCACACTTACACAAATTACTCAAACACATTTTACGCTTGTGCAACAAAATAGTGTAGAGATGATTTTTGAAATTACTAACGATACGCTTTGGGGTGTTGACAAAGACGAGGCTAGCGGAGAGAATGTGCAAGTTTTGTATGTAATTGACGAAAATAATATAATGAGAGCCGTTGAAATTATATATGGCGAATGATTAAAATGTGCTTTTATAAAGGCGATTTTGTGGGCTAAACTTTACTAAAAGTTGCTAAAATTATGGTAAAAAATAAGGCAAGGTTTTATTATAAAACCTTGCCTTTTATATTTAAATATTATACAAATACAGTTAATCAATAAATGCATCGTGAATTGCACTTACTGCCCTGTTTGCGTCTTCTTTGCTAATTAATACAGAAATTTTAATTTCACTTGTAGAAATCATTCGTATGTTTATGTTTTCTTCATATAAAGCCTCAAACATTTTTGCCGCAACGCCGGGGTGGCTTTGCATGCCGGCACCAACAACAGATACTTTTGCAACATCTGTGTCTATTAAAACTTCTCTGCCGCCAAAACGTGCAAGGTTTTCATTTAAAATTTCACGTGCATTATCGGCGTCTTCAAGCGGCACAGTAAAAATAAGGTCTTTGTTGCCGTCTCTGCCGGATGATTGTAAAATAATATCAACATTTATTTTGCGCTGTGACATTAAGCTAAACACTTTAAAAGACATACCGGGGATATCGGGCACCTCTAATATAGTAATAACAGCTACTCTTGTATCTTTTGCAACTCCG
>CAYJDK010000124.1:2153-6309 GCA_964368905.1 uncultured Bacteroides sp. | reverse complement strand
AGGGTTAATAGGCGCAGTATAAATTTTGATAAACTTGAGTGCCAACAAGGCGACGAAAAAGTTCAGGCGTTTTCTTTTATGACAAAGCAAATGCCGGAAAATAAAATAGTTTGCCATATTGCATACACTAACGAAAAAACACATAAAATCATTCAAGACAATTTGCACCGCAGTCCGCTTTACTCAGGAAACGTAGTTGGAATTGGCCCAAGGTATTGCCCTAGCATTGAAGATAAAATTGTTAGGTTTGCAGACAAAGAGAGGCACCAGCTTTTTATTGAACCTTGCGGATTAGACACGGATGAAATGTACTTGCAAGGAATGAGCAGCAGTTTACCACAAGACGTGCAAAACGACATGTATAAATCTATAATTGGGCTTGAAGATGTTGAAATTATGCGCCCTGCTTATGCAATAGAGTACGATTGCATAGACCCAACTGCGCTTAAGGCAACGCTTGAAACTAAAATTATAAGTGGGCTATATGGCGCAGGCCAGTTTAATGGAACATCCGGTTACGAAGAAGCCGCTGCACAAGGGCTGATAGCAGGGCTAAATGCGGCACGAAGTTTGCAATTAAAAAGTGAGCTTATTTTAAAAAGAAGCGAAAGCTATATTGGTACTTTGATTGATGACCTTGTTACAAAAGGTGCAACAGACCCATATAGAATGATGACGAGCCGAAGCGAATATAGGCTTTATTTGCGCCAAGACAATGCCGATGACAGGTTGACCCAAGTAGGATTTGAATTTGGCCTTGTATCACAAGAAAGATATGATGAGTTTAAACAAAGAAACAATGAAAAAAATACATGCATTGACACATTAAAAAAGACGATAATTAACCCGATTTATGCAAAAGATATACTTGAGGCTAAAGGCCAGACTGCTCCTGTTACAGGTATAAGCGCGGCAGAACTTTTAAGAAGGCCTGAAATTTCAATTTTAGATGTTTGTGAAATGCTAAAATTAAAGGCAAAAAACACACAAGATGAACATATAAACATTACAAAAGACGAGTTTGTTTTGTACTGCGTTGAAATTGAAATTAAATACGAGGGATATATAAAAAGGCAAAAAGCACAAATTAAAGCCGTGCAAAAACAAGAAGAAACTATTATACCACAAGATTTTAACTATAATTTACAAGAAAACATTAGGCTTGAGGCACGTGAAAAGCTAACAAAAATTAAACCATTAAACTTAGGGCAAGCGGCAAGAATACCGGGAGTTACTCCTGCAGACATTGCCTGCCTTGCAATTATACTTGAAAAAATGCGCAGAGAGGCAAATGAAAATGAGTGATGTAATTAACAATGAAAGATTAATTCAAAAAGCAAATGCGTATAATATTGATATAAGTAATATAATAGAAAAATTAAATTTATACGCAAAATTGCTTGTAGACTACAATAAAAAAGTAAATTTAACAGCACTTACTTTGCCGGAAGACATTGAAGACAAGCATTTTATTGAT
This sequence comes from uncultured Bacteroides sp., assembly GCA_964368905.1. Lineage (GTDB taxonomy): Bacteria > Bacillota > Clostridia > Oscillospirales > Ruminococcaceae > Ruthenibacterium. Next base: position 4,832 of record CAYJDK010000124.1, on the reverse strand, counting down.
AGCTTAATACTAGCAAATTGCAACGAGATTAAAGGAAGTATTATAGATGTAGGAACTGGGGCAGGGTTCCCCGGCATTATAATTAAGTTATTTAAACCTGATACTGCAATTACCTTGTTAGAACCAACAGGGAAAAGAATAGATTTTTTGAAATTTGTTTGTAGCGAGCTAGCAATAACAGGAAATGTTTTTTTTGCAAAGGAAAGGGCAGAAGAAGCTGCAAGAAAAAGTTATAGAGAAAGTTATAACGTTGCCACGGCCAGGGCTGTTGCCAATATGAATGTGCTTTGTGAGTATTGTTTGCCGCTTGTAAAAAAGGGAGGACACTTTATTGCAATGAAGGGCGCAAACGGATATCATGAAGCTTTAGGTGCAAACTCTGCAGTAAAAAAGCTAGGCGGAGAACTAGTAATAAACAAGCAAAAAAACATATATACATTACCTCAAGGGGACAAAAGAATTTTAATAGTATGTAAAAAAATATCGCAAACACCGAGCACTTACCCAAGAAACGGCGGAAAAATTTCAAAATCACCGCTAAATTGACATAAATAACAACCTAAAACAAAGTATTTTGTCGAGCGAAAGTTCTGGCAATATATGTAAAATCATGTTATACTTGCAATAAAGAAACACAAATTATTAAATTTTAGGCATATCACCATAAATAATGTTGTTTCGTCCAACCTTAAACAAGCCATTAACAATACAATTAAAAAACATATTTAAACAAAAGCTTTTTATAATAATTGTTAATTTTTGGTTTTACTCCGGCATTTTTACAATGCTGTACAAATTAGGACAAGCAGGTGTAACATGAAACTTGTTAGAGATATTTTTAAGAAAAAGAAAGTACCTGAAGAACACACAAAGGTTATTTTATTGCCAATTGACAAAGTAGAGCCGTCGCCATATCAAGCAAGAGTTGTTTTTGATGAAACAGAAATTAAAAAATTAGCAGTAAGCATTTTGCAAAATGGACTATTACAACCCATTAGCGTAAGGCAAGTGCAAGACGGAGCCTACCAACTAATTGCCGGCGAAAGACGCTTAAGGGCGTGCAAGCTAGCAGGTTATACTGAAATACCAGCAATTTTGTACAATTATGAAGATGAACAAACCGCAATGCTAGGACTACTTGAAAATTTTCAGCGCGAGCAATTAAACCCATTTGAGCAAGCCAGAGCACTTAGCGATTTAATTAATATGTGGAATTTAACACAAGAAGAGGCAGCCAGAAAACTTGGGATGGCGCAATCAACATTGGCTAATAAATTAAGGCTGCTAGTGTTAACAAAGCACCAACAAACAATGTGTATAAAAGCAAATTTAACAGAGCGCCACGCAAGGGCGTTACTAAAAATACCCACAATAGAAGCCAGAACAAAAGTTCTTGAAACCATTATAGAAAAACAATATAGCGTAACACAGACAGAAGAGCTTGTTAAGCACATATTGTTAAAAGACAGCAAGCCAAAAGGTGGAATAATGGTTAGCGATGTTAGAATATTTGTAAATACAATTAACAGGGCAATTCAGCTTATGACATCTAGCGGTATACCGGCACATGCCAAACGCTGCGAACAAGAAGACTATATTGAGTACGTTGTACGCATACCAACTCACAGCGCAACGTTGCCCAAAAGCATAAACAGTATAGGAGCACAAAGTGGTAAAGTTGTAGACGTTACCGAGGAATCTCTTAAAAGCACGGGCATAAATTTGATTAAAGAAATTGAAAAACAAGTAGCGGATATTTCAACTGATAGTGCGTAGATTTATTTTAATTGTGCGCGCTTTTAAAAAACATATTTAAACAATAAAGAGCATGGGCGCCATATGGTGTTTGTGCTCTTTTGTGCGCGCGGCCTTGTTGCAATTAAAGCGTATAAGGTTATAAAAAATTAAACTTTAACATTATTGTTCCACGTGGAACATTTACGCTAAAGCTTTGCTGCGTGTACAACCTGGTTTTTACAATTAGAATTAAATACAAAAAAGCTATATAATGTTCCACGTGGAACAATAAGGCTGTAAAATTAATTTTGCAAAGGCGGCAATGCGCTGTTTAAAATGAATTTAGTTAAAAAGCAAAAAATAAAGTTGCAATATTAACAAGATAAAAAGCACAAAATGCTTTTAAAAAGGCATATATTATGTTATAATTTTTGTATGCAATAATTGCGTATAAAAACTGTTGCATTAAAATATAGTGGGTGCAAAGGCTTGTGAACATGTAAAAAAAATATGCGTTTGTTGCCGTGCAGGCAAAAACAAATGCGTTATTGATTAAACTAGTAGGAGAAGGCAAAAATGGGAAAAGTAATTGCGATAGCAAATCAAAAGGGTGGAGTTGGCAAAACAACAACGGCTGTTAATTTGTCTGCCGGTGTTGCGGCACAAGGCAAAAAAGTTTTAGTAATAGACCTTGACCCTCAAGGAAACACAACAAGCAATTTAAGCGTGCAAAAAAGCAAAGTTAAACACAGCATTTACCCTGTGTTAATGGGAGAAGTTGCAGCACACGAAGCTATTATTAGAACAAAATTTAGGGTGGATTTAATTGCTTCAAACATACAGTTAACAGGGGCGGGAATAGAGCTTGTAAACTTAGAACGACGAGAAGCACGTTTGCGTGAAAATTTAACTCCGATTATTAAATATTACGATTATATTTTC
>CAYJDK010000124.1:0-2143 GCA_964368905.1 uncultured Bacteroides sp. | reverse complement strand
TCCGCCGTCGCTTGATTTGTTAACACTTAATGGGCTATGTGCATGTGACACGGTGCTTGTGCCAATACAGTGCGAATTTTTTGCACTTGAGGGTTTAAGCGAACTTGTAAATACAATACGTAATGTTAAAAACATGTACAACCCTTATATTGATATTGAAGGTGTGCTATTAACAATGTATGACGGACGTTTGAATTTAACTATGCAAGTTGTAGACGAAGTTAAAAAATATTTTGGAAACAAAGTTTATAAAACAACAATTCCAAGAAACGTTAGACTGTCTGAAGCGCCGAGTTTTGGCGTGCCTATTAATTATTACGATCCGTCTTCAAAAGGAACAGAAGCATATGCATACTTAGCTGCAGAGCTTATACATAACAATAAACAACAAGCATAGCACAAAGTAAAGTTTAACGTTTAAATAAAAATTTATAAATACATAACAGTTAAAAGCAGGAGGAATATAATGGCAAAAAAAAGCGGACTGGGAAGAGGCCTTGATTCTCTTTTTCAAGATACAGGGAGTTTTGCGAACACAGAAAAGCAAAGCACGGCTACTTTAAAGATAAATGACATACAGCCCGATAAAGACCAACCAAGAAAAACGTTTGACGAGCAAGCATTAACAGAACTTGCAAAAAGCATAGAGCAACACGGTGTTTTACAGCCAATTGTTGTTAGGCCTACGCTACAAGGTGGCTATACTCTTGTTGCGGGCGAACGCCGTTGGCGTGCGGCACGCAGGGCTGGGCTTTTAGAAATACCTGTTATTATAAAAGAAATTACTGAAAACGATGCTATGGAAATTGCGTTAATTGAAAATTTGCAGCGCGAAGACCTTGACCCAATTGAAGAAGCACTGGGATATAAACAATTGATGGAGCGCTGCAATTATACACAAGAAACAGTGGCAAAGCAAGTTTCTAAAAGCAGGAGTGCGGTTGCTAACGCGTTAAGGCTTTTAAATTTACCTGAGAAAGTGTTGCAATATATTAAAGAAGGTAAATTAAGTAGTGGACATGCAAAAGTAATTTTAGCTTTAACAGATGCTAAAGAACAACAAAAAGCAGCAGATGAGATAGTAAAAAACAATTTGAATGTGCGCGAAGCTGAGAAACTTATAAAAGAAATGCAGAAAAATAAAAATGGAGAAAGCGCAAAGCAAGTAGTAAGAGAAACATTTCCTCAGGAAGTGGAAATAAGCTTGCGCGAGGTGCTAGGAACACAGGTAAACGTGAAGTATAAAAACGGAGCAGGAAGCTTAAGTGTTGAGTTTTATTCAGACGAGCAACTTAAAGCGTTTGCAAATTTACTTGGTAAATATAAATAAACATACGGATTATTTATCCCCGGCAGGGGCGATTTTATGGCGTGGGCCAAAAGTTATAAAATAAAACAAACATGTTGTACACAGTACAAAAAAAGATATAAATAGTACGGAGGAAAAAATGCTTGATATAAAGTTTTTAAGAGAAAACCCACAAGTGGTAAAAGAAAATATAAAAAAGAAATTTCAAGACAATAAGCTGGTTTTGGTTGATGAGGTAATTGCACTTGACGCAGATTATAGAAAGACAATAAGCGAGGCAGACGAGCTTAGGGCACAGCGCAACAAACTATCTAAAAGTATTGGCGCATTAATGGGGCAAGGGAAAAAACAAGAGGCAGAAGAGACAAAAGCAATTGTAACGGCTCAGGCAGAAAAGTTGAAAGAGCTTGAAGAATTAGAGCAAGAGCTAGCACAAAAAGTTGAAAAAATTATGCTAGTATTGCCGAATATTATAGACGATAGCGTGCCTATTGGAAAAGACGACACCGAAAATGTGGAAGTACAAAAGTTTAAAGATCCGGTAGTTCCTGATTTTGAGATACCGTACCATACAGAAATAATGGAAAATTTTTGTGGTATAGATTTAGACAGTGCAAGAAAAGTGGCAGGAAATGGGTTTTATTATTTAATGGGCGACATAGCAAGGCTGCACAGTGCGGTTATTAGTTATGCCAGAGATTTTATGATAGACCGTGGGTTTACGTATTGTATTCCACCATATATGATACGCTCTAATGTTGTAACCGGCGTTATGAGCTTTGCAGAGATGGAATCAATGATGTATAAAATAGAGGGTGAAGATTTATATTTAAT
>CAYJDK010000123.1:0-6319 GCA_964368905.1 uncultured Bacteroides sp. | reverse complement strand
GCATTAGTTGCGGCCTTATTACAGAGGGCGACCGCTGGATGACTATGCTTGACATACAAGGTGTTGAAGATTTCCACGGAGACATGGACTTTAAAGTTGGCGGTTCTTTAAACGGTATTACCGCTATACAAATGGACATGAAAGTTGACGGTTTAACATATGCAATTATTGAAGACGCTTTTGATAAGTGCAAAAAAGGCCGTGATTTTATTTTAAATGAAATTATGTTGCCTGTAATTGATACACCTCGTAGCGAAGTTAGCGAATATGCACCTAAAATGGACTCTTTAAAAATAGATGTTGATAAAATCCGTGACGTTATTGGAAAAGGCGGCAAAGTAATTCAAGAAATTTGCGCTAACTTTGATGTTAAAATTGACATTGAAGAAGACGGTAGTGTTTATATTTCATCTCAAAGCAGGCAAAACATAGAAGCAGCAAAATCTATAATTAAAACAATTGTAGACGACCCTGAAGTTGGTGCTATTTACAAAGGTAAAGTTACACGTTTAATGGCATTTGGCGCTTTTGTGGAAATTGCACCGGGCAAAGAAGGCCTTGTTCACATTTCTAAACTTGATTCAAAACGTGTAGAGCGTGTTGAAGATATTGTAGCCGTTGGCGACGAAGTGCTTGTTAAAGTTACTGAAATTGACCAACAAGGCCGCATTAACCTTTCAAGAAAAGATGCGCTTGCACAAATTGCCGCAAAACAAGGCGAGTAATTTTAACATATACTCAGTAGCTGAATGGCTGTTCGGTACTTAGTGCCCGGCAGCCATTTTTTATTTAAGAAAGGACTGTTTTAATTTATGTTTAAAACCGGCAATTTAAAAGGTATTTGCTTTCTTAGTATAACTTCAATTATATGGGGCTGCGCTTTTGTTGCTCAAAGTGCTGGCATGGACTTTGTTGGCCCTTTTACATTTAACGCGGTGCGTAACTTTATAGGCAGTATTTTTTTAGTGCCGTGCATTATATTTCTAGACATTTTATTTAAAAGAAAACCATCTGTTTTTGGCATTGCACAAACAAAACCGCAAAGAAAAACGCTTGTAAAGGGCGGCATTGTAACCGGCATTATACTTGGCTTTGCAAGCGCATTGCAGCAAATTGGCATTGTTTACACAAGTGTTGGTAAGGCCGGCTTTATTACCACTTTATACATAATATTTGTGCCGCTTTTTGGGCTTGTTTTAAAAAAGCGTGTTAGCAAAAATGTTTGGGTAGGCGTATTTTTAGCAACAATTGGCCTTTATCTTCTTTGTATTACAAGCGGGTTTTCAATTGGCATAGGTGACACATACATTATTATTTGTGCTGTTATTTTTTCTTTTCACATTTTAACCATAGACTATTTTTCGGCCCGCACAGACGGCGTGCGCATGGCATGCATACAATTTTTTGTTGCCGGCGTTGTTAATTCTACACTTATGTTTTTATTTGAACAACCGTCTTTTACAAGTATTTTAAGTGCTTATGTTCCGCTTCTTTACACCGGTGTTTTGTCTAGCGGTATAGCTTATACTTTTCAAATTATTGGCCAAAAATATACAGCGCCTACAATTGCCTCTCTTATACTAAGTTTTGAAGCCGTTTTTGCAATGTTTGCGGGCTGGCTTATTCTTAATGAGCAATTAACAACACGCGAAATAACCGGCTGTGTTTTTATGTTTGTGGCAATTATTATTGCACAGTTACCAAATAAAACATTTGTTAAAAAATAAACACAATTTGGGCTATATTTTACCTTATTGTTACATTAAAAATACACCATTTTTTAAACATTTTTTTGCAATAATAGTGCAAAATGTATTAAATTAAAAATTACGCAAAAATACATTGATATGTGTAACATTGTGTATTATAATATATATATAATATTATTTATTGGCGTGTTTTGGCACTTGCGATGCAAAGTACAAGCTAAAAGCCTTAGAATAAAATATTCATGTTAGCTAGGCTAATATATATTATTTGTTTATCACATTATGTATTTTACCGTTTACCTATAATTTTAGGAGGTTACTGCGTGAATAAATTTAATACAAAAAATAATTTTTTAATGTTTTTGTGTTATAGCATAATTGCATAGTAATGCCGTGCTTTGCCTTTTGGTAACAGTGCGGTATTTTAATTTTTTAACAAATAATTTTAAACAAAACCTGTTTATATTCAATTGGTAAACCGCCTATACATTGCGGTTTTAACTTATTTTTAAAGGAGATGTTAATATGCAAAAAAAAGTAGCTGTATTAATGGGTTCTGATAGCGACTGGCCGGTAGTTAAAGGTGCCGTCGCCCAACTAAAGGCTTTCAATATCCCGTGTGAAGTGCACGTTATGAGCGCACACCGCACACCGGATACTGCCTCACAATTTACTAAGGATGCTGTGAAAAACGGTTTTGGTGTAATTATTGCCGCCGCAGGCATGGCCGCACATTTAGCCGGCGCAGTTGCAGCAAACACAGTTTTGCCTGTTATTGGCATACCATGTGCCGGCGGTGCTGTAAATGGGCTTGATGCGCTTTTGTCAACAGTACAAATGCCACCGGGAATACCTGTTGCAACAGTAGCAGTTGGTGGTGCAAAAAACGCAGCCGTTCTTGCAGCGCAAATACTTGCCGTGCATGACGAAAACCTCTACAACAAGCTTGTAAGCGCCAGGCAAGAAATGGCGCAACAAATTGCAAAAAAAGACGATGATTTGCAAAAAGAAATTGAAAAAATGTAAGTGTTTTATTATGCTTTATTTTTAATATTATTAATTAGCATATTTAATTTTTATTGTGTGCTATTTGTATAAACAATAAGTATTTATACAAATAGTTAACAATTTAGTGTTTATTATTAATTAAAAACTGACTATAAAAGGAGAAGTAAAAAATGGAAAAGAAAGAATTACTTTATGAGGGAAAAGCGAAAAAAGTTTACGCAACAAGTGAGAGCGATATAGTATTAGTTGATTATAAAGACGATGCAACTGCCGGAAACGGTGCAAAAAAAGGCACTATAAGGGGTAAAGGCGTTGTAAACAACCGTGTTACAAACAAAATGATGAAAATGCTTGAAGAAAAAGGCATACCTACACATTTAGTACAAGAAATAAGCGACAGAGAAACACTTGTAAAAAAAGTTAGCATTATACCTTTAGAAGTTATTGTGCGCAATGTAGCCGCAGGCAGCCTTGCAAAACGCCTTGGCATGAAAGAAGGCACTGTTTTAAAAAGCACTGTGCTTGAATTTTGCTATAAAGACGACGATTTAGGCGACCCAATGATTAACGAATACCACATTGCAGTGCTTGAGGCAGCAAGCAAACAAGAGCTTGATTTAATATCTGATTATGCATTAAAAATTAACGATTATATGACAGATTATTTAAAAGACGCAGGCATTGAGTTAATAGACTTTAAGCTTGAGTTTGGCAAACTTTCAGACGGAAGCATTGTTCTTGCAGACGAAATAAGCCCTGACACATGTCGTTTTTGGGACAGTAGAACTCACGAACACCTTGACAAAGATTTGTTCCGCCGAGACCTTGGCGGGGCAGAAGAAGCTTATGCAGAAGTTATGAACCGTTTACTTGGTTAATTATATTTATTTTTTACAACACACATCTTGTGCATTATTAGAACGGAGCTTTTTATGATTTTAACCGACAAATTACACGAAGAATGTGGCGTATTTGGCGTATATGATAAAGGCGGCAGTATAGGCGATGTTGTTGCCGCTACATATTACGGGCTTTATGCACTGCAACACAGAGGACAAGAAAGTTGCGGCATGGCAATAAACGATTGCGGTGTAATTACTAAACATCGTGACCTTGGCCTTGTTAACGAAGTTTTTACAAAAGATAAATTAGAGCTTTTGCCAAAAGGGCAAATGAGTATTGGCCATTGTAGGTACTCTACAACAGGTTCTATATCAAGAAACAACGCACAACCTCTTGTTGTGCGCCACATTAAGGGCAGTATGGCGCTTGCTCACAACGGTAATTTAACAAATGCCGCACAATTGCGTGAAAAAATAGAACTTGAAGGCGGCATATTTCATGCAACGTCAGACACGGAAGTAATTGCATATACAATTACTAAAGAGCGCCTAAGTGCCAAAAGTATAGAAGACGCAGTTGTAAGTGCTATGAATAATATAAAAGGCGCTTATTGCCTTGTTGTTATGTCTCCACGCAAAATGATAGCCGCACGTGACCCACAAGGTTTTAGGCCTTTATGCATGGGCAAACATGGCGATAGCATTATTTTTGCCAGCGAGAGTTGTGCATTTGACGCTATTGGTGCAACGTTTGTGCGTGACATTGAGCCCGGCGAAGTTGTTGTTGTTTCAAAAGACGGTGTTAAGAGCATTAAAACGCATTGTGGGCAAAAATCAAGTTTTTGTGTTTTTGAATACATTTATTTTGCACGCCCCGATTCTGTAATTAACGGTGAGTGTGTACATTCTTCACGCTTGCGTGCAGGGGAATTTTTGGCAAAAAGCCACCCTGTAGATGCCGATATTGTTATTGGCGTGCCGGACTCCGGCTTAGATGCCGCCTTAGGTTACTCAAAGGCAAGCGGCATACCGTATGAGCTTGGATTTTTGAAAAACAGGTATATAGGCAGAACGTTTATTTCTCCAACACAAACACAAAGAGAAAACGATGTACGCATAAAACTTAACCCAATTGCGAGCGCCGTTAAAGGTAAGCGAGTAGTTTTAATTGATGACTCTATAGTGCGCGGCACTACAAGTTTAAAAATTGTAAAGCTTGTTAGAGAAGCCGGCGCAACTGAAATTCACATGCGGCTTTCAAGCCCACCTTTTAAATACCCATGTTATTTTGGTACAGACATAGATTCAAGCGAGAGTTTAATAGCATACAAATATAATATTGACGAAGTAGCGAAGAAAATTGGTGTTGATAGCCTTGGCTATTTAAATATTGAAGACCTTGAAAACCTAGCACCAAACAACACTTGCGGCATTTGTAAAGGCTGTTTTACAGGTAAGTACCCTATTGACCCACCAACAAAACCGGACAAAAGCAAGTTTGAAGAAAAATTAAACAACATTGATTAATAACTACACTTTTAATGAATTAATTTTTAGGCATATTTTTGCATTATTAATATTATATTAAAAGTACTTTTAACATTTAAGAGAGGGTGATTTTTACGCAAAAAAGTTTTTCACATAGTTATAAAGATGCAGGCGTAGACATTACAGCAGGTTACAAAGCCGTAGAATTAATGCGCGAGCACGTGGCACGTACTACCACTAGTGGAGTACTTGGAGGCATAGGCGGTTTTGGCGGTATGTTTGAGCTTGACATAACTAACATAAAAAAACCGGTACTTGTTAGCGGCACAGACGGAGTTGGCACAAAATTAAAGCTTGCTTTTTTGTTAAACAAGCATAATACAGTTGGCATAGACTGTGTTGCCATGTGTGTTAACGACGTACTTGCCTGCGGTGCAAAGCCTCTTGTTTTTTTAGATTATATTGCGTGTGGCAAAAACGAGCCCGAGAGAATAGCCGAAATTGTAAAGGGAATTGCAGAAGGTTGCGTGCAAGCAGGCGCGGCACTTGTTGGCGGAGAAACTGCCGAAATGCCCGGCTTTTACAGTGATGAAGAGTACGATTTGGCAGGATTTACAGTTGGAGTTGTTGATAAAGACAAAATACTGGACAACACAAAAATGCAAGACGGAGATGCAATAATTGCATTGCCGTCTAGCGGCGTGCACTCTAACGGGTTTTCTTTAGTGCGCAAAGTTTTTGATATAGAAAACGCTGACTTGCACAAAACGTATAGCGAGCTTAACGGAGCAACACTTGGCGAAACATTGCTTGAGCCAACAAAAATATATATTAAACCTGTGTTGAGTTTATTAAGCGATGACAGCAATGTAACAGTACATGCCGTAAGCCATATAACGGGCGGCGGCTTTTATGAAAACATACCTCGTGCACTTGCCAAAGGTTTTGTTGCAAGCATAAATGTAAAAGACGTTAAGGTTTTGCCTATATTTAATTTAATACAAAAAGCCGGCAATATTCCGCAGCGTGATATGTATAACACCTTTAATATGGGTGTTGGTATGGTTTTAATAGTACCGCAAAACCAAGCCGAAAAAGCACTTGAACTTTTACACAACAATGGTGAAAGCAATGCATATGTTATAGGAAAGGTAAAGGCTGTTGAAAGCGATGAAAAGGGCGTGGAGCTATGGTAAACACGGCCGTGCTTGTAAGCGGTGGCGGCACAAATTTGCAAGCTTTAATTAACGCCAAAGTAAACGGAGAATTGCC
>CAYJDK010000122.1:0-6346 GCA_964368905.1 uncultured Bacteroides sp. | reverse complement strand
AAAACTCCTTGATATAAGCATTGCGTTAAGTGAAGAAAAAGATGATGAGGTATTGCTTGAGAGGATACTTAAAGCAGCAATGGAAATAACAAACTGCGATGCCGGAACCATATATATTAAAGATGAAGATGTTTTAAATTTTAAAATTATGGTTACAAATTCAATGGGGGGAAAAATTGAAACAACAAACATCCCGCCGGTTGAAATTATTGCAGAAAATGTTTGCTCACGTGCACTTTTAGAAAGTAAAATTTTTAATATTTCAAATGTGTATAAAGATGGTGAGTTTGATTTTTCAGGCCCAAAAAAATATGATAAATTAACCGGGTATGGCACAGTATCCATGCTTGTTGTTCCAATGCAATTAAATAATGGGCGCAAGCTAGGTGTTTTGCAACTTATCAATTCTCTTTCTAAAGACAATAAGCCTATCCCTTTTACAAAAGAACATGAACAATACGTTTCTGCGCTAACATCACAAGTTGCTATAAGTCTTGTTAAAATGGAACAAGCAGAAGATATAATTAACTTATTAGATTCGCTAGTTAAATCCTTGTCCACCGCTATATATGAGAGGACGCCATACAATGTTACGCATACGGCTAATATGGTTAAGTATGCACACCGTTTTTTAGATTGGCTTGAAGAAACAGGCAATGAAAATGCATTTCCACTTGAAAAGCGAAAACAATTTATTATGAGTGTTTGGCTGCACGATGTTGGAAAAATAACAGTTCCACTTGAGATTATGAACAAAGAAAGCCGATTAAGCCTTGGAATGGAACGTGTTTTAAGAAGATTTGAAATTATTGATTTAACAGCTAGAATTAATGAACTAGAAAATAATGTGCCTTATGCTCCTGTAAAAAGTAATATTGAATTTGCTAAAAAAGTGATATTTAAGGCTAATATAGCTTCTTTTATTGACGATGAAATTACAAACGATGTTTATAAAGTTGCTAATATGAAGTACAAAGAAATTGATGGTTTAGAAAAAAATTGGCTTACAGACAAAGAAGTTGAGGCCTTACTAATTAAAACCGGCACGCTAACTTGTGAAGAGCGAGAAATAATGCAAAGTCACGTTGTAATGACAAAAATAATTTTAAGCCAGGTTAAGTTTGGCAAAGAGTATAATCAAGTTGTAAAATGGGCAAGTGAACATCATGAATTTTTAGACGGAACAGGTTACCCAAATAATTTAACTGCAAAAAATTTGTGTTGGGAAACAAGACTTTTAACAATAATAGATGTCATGGACGGGTTATCCGCAAAAGATAGGCCGTATAAACCGGCTATTTCTATCGACAAAGTTATACAAATTTTGAACGATATGGCAAAAAATAATAAAATAGACAAAGAAATACTCGATTTATTTATTGAGAGTAGAGCTTGGGAGGATAACTCTTGAAAGAAATAATAGCTAAATACTTAAATAATATCTATGCAAAAATGGCATTATTTGTTATTGTATTAATTTTTGTTTTAGGTTTTATTGCAAATGATAATTCTAGAATACTTGCATCAATTATGCGCCTTGAAAAAGCAGAAGGCGATGTATCTTTAAGTGATGAAGAAAAAAATAATATTGAAGTATTAGACGGTATGAGGCTTTTTGATGGAAGTGTGCTTGAAACAGAAATACAAAGCTATGCTTATATTTCATTAGACGAAACTAAAGCTGTTAAACTTGACTCGTTGTCTGAGTGTGAACTTAGTAAAAATGGTGCTGATTTAGAGCTAAGTTTAACACAAGGAAACTTGTTTTTTAATGTTAGTTCGCCATTAACTTCTGTTGAAAATATGGATATTAGAACATCAACTATGGTTACTAGTATAAGGGGAACTTCTGGATATGTTCGCAAAGTAAGCGAGACTGTTTCATTCTTTACTTTATTTACAGGGAAAGCCGAAATTTCCGCACAAAATAATCTTACAAAAGAACAAGAAGTTAAAACTATTCTAGCAGGACAAACCGCAAAGATAAACGTTTTACCTGATGATGAGACAGAAGTTATAACTATTGTAACTATGGAACCTGAAGATGTGCCTAGATTTGCTTTGATAGAATTATCTGTTGATGAAGAATTGATTGAAGAAAGCTTGCAACAAACTAATATAGATATGACTGAAGCTTTTGAAAAATCAAATATTAAGCCCGTTCAAAATACAACATCAAACAATAATGTGGTTAGCAGTTCAAGCTCTCAAACGTCACAAAGCAACAGTGTGGCTGCGCCTAATAATAATAGCACAGGAAATACTAACTCCTCGGTAAAACCAAGTAGTAGTGCTAGCAGTAGCTCTTCTTCAAACAGTAGCAATTCTAACAATAATGTAACTAACAGTAGTAGCACAAGCAGTAGCAGTTCTTTGGCATCTTCATCAAGCATACAACAACCTTCACAAAGCACAAACTCAGTGTCTGTGCCTGCATCTTCTACACCAACATCCGTTTCGCAATCACAATCAACATCTACGGTTGCGCCGGCACCAACACCGGCGCCAACACCGGCACCGGCACCAACACCACCGCCAACGCCAACGCAGAACGATGATGACGATGACGACGATGATGACGATGATGACGTTGACGATGATGATTAATATTAATTAATCTTTGTGTTTAGTTAAGAAAATCAAAAGCAAATATAATGGTAAAACTCTCTTTAGTATATGAGCTAGGGAGAGTTTTTTTATAATATTTGATTATTATTTAATTTAATCAAAGAAAATAACATTTTTTGCTTTTCAAATTGCATTATTTTGTATATAATTAAATAAGAGACGAATATTTTTTCCGCTTAAATGAAAGGGAGTTTACAATGATAAAAAAACCTTATATGCGTAAAACAAAAATAATATGTACACTCGGCCCTGCAACAGATGATGAAAATATTATAAGAGAACTTATTTTAAATGGAATGAATGTTGCAAGGATAAACATGTCTCACGGTGCACACGCAGACCAAAAGGAAAGAGCAGACATGCTTAAAAAAGTTAGGAAAGAACTAAAAAAGCCCGTTGCACTTTTAATGGATACAAAGGGGCCTGAAATTAGAACTAAAAAATTTAAAAATGGTAGCATTGTTTTAATAAAAGACCAAGATTTTGTATTGTATAACGATGATAGAGAAGGCAACGAAAAAGGTTGCGCAATTACGTTTGCAGCACTTTATAAAGACGTAGAAAAAGGAACAAGGATTTTAATAGACGATGGTCTGATTGAACTTTTGGTTCAAGATGTATCTGAAAATGAGATACTTTGCAAAGTGTTAAATGGAGGTAAAGTTTCAAACAATAAAGGTATAAATGTACCGGGGTGTGTGCTTTCAATGCCTTATGTGAGCGAACAGGATATAGAAGACTTAAAATTTGCAAAAAGAGAGGACTTTGATTTTATAGCAGCTTCTTTTGTTAGAACAAAAGAAGACGTGGCTCAAATTAGGCATGCACTTGAAGAAATTAACTGTAATGATATGAAACTTGTTTCTAAAATAGAAAATGCACAAGGCGTTGAAAATATAGACGAAATAATTAGAGTATCTGATGCAATTATGATAGCAAGGGGCGACATGGGTGTTGAAATAAATTTAGAAGAAATACCTAAAATTCAAAAAGAACTTATAAAAAAAGGGTACATGGCAGGTAAACAAGTTGTAACAGCAACGCAAATGCTTGAATCAATGGTTAAAAACCCTAGGCCAACAAGGGCAGAAACAACAGACGTTGCAAATGCTATATATGATGGTACAAGTGCAATTATGTTGAGCGGGGAAACTGCTGCAGGTGATTATCCTGTACAGGCCCTTAAAACAATGAACACTATTGCATGCTATACAGAACAAAATATAAATTATATTACAAGATTCCAATCAAGAAATTATGCGACAAACAGCGATGTTACATCTGCTATTTCGCATGCAACGTGTACAACTGCGCATGACCTTGGTGCAGTTGCTATATTAACAGCATCAAAAACAGGCCAAACAGCAAAACTAATTTCTAAGTACAGGCCGTCGTGCCCTATAATTTGTGGTTGCATGAATGAAAAAATTATGCGCCAGATGAATATGTCTTGGGGTGTTGCACCTTTATTAATGCCTGAAATGAAAAACACAGATGAACTGTTTGAAAGCGTTGTTAATATTGCTGAAAAAGCAGGCTATGTTGAATGTGGAGATATTGCAGTAATAACCGCAGGAATTCCGCTTGGAATTTCAGGAACAACAAACATGTTAAAAGTACACGTTGTTGGTAATATTTTAGTAGAGGGTATTACTATAAGCAAAGGTAATGTTACCGGTAGGCTTTGCGTTTGCAAAACAGAAGAAGATGCTAAACGCAACTTTATAGACGGAGATATTCTTGTTATACCTTCAACATCTAATGCTATAATGCCTATTTTAAGAAAAGCTTCAGGTATTGTTACACAAGCAGACGGTCCAACTTCTCACGCTGCAGTAGCTGGGCTGGCACTTGATATTCCTGTAATTATTGGCGCTGCAAATGCAACAGAAATATTGGCAAGTGGCACTATGGTTAGAATTGAAGGCGATAAAGGTGTTGTACTTAGTGTGTCTAAATAAAAATTTAATATTTTGCAAGAGTTGTTACAATAATTAAAAATAAAAAATTTTGGTACAAATATTACTTTTTAATAAAATTTTCTTGCATTAACAAAATTATTAATTTATAATAATTGTTGGAATAAATAGATACAGTATAAATGCAAAATAACAATAAAAAGTAATGAATGGAGAATAATAATGAAGTTTTTATCTTTAGGCGAAATAATGTTGAGGTTAAAATCACCGGCACATCAAAGGCTTTTTCAATCGCCAATGTTAGAAGCTACTTTTGGCGGTGGAGAGGCTAATGTAGCGGTAGCACTTTCAAATTACGGGCTTGACGCTTGCTTTGCTACAGTGTTGCCTGAAAATTCAATAGGCGATGAGTGTATTAATGAACTACGCCGTTTTGGTGTTGATGTTTCACGAGTACAAAGAGGCAAAGGCAGAATGGGCATTTATTTTTTAGAAACAGGTGCAAACCAACGCCCAAGTAAAGTTGTTTATGACCGTGAGTACAGCGCAATAGCTTTTGCAAACGATAAAACATTTAACTGGGATGAAATTTTTAAAGATATTACATGGTTTCATATTACAGGCATTACACCTGCTATTTCAGAAAGTGCAATGCTTATGTCCTTAGCAAGTGTTAAAGAAGCAAAAAAACGTAATATTACAGTTTCTTGTGACTTAAATTACCGTAAAAATTTGTGGAAGTATGGTAAAAGAGCGGCAGAAGTAATGAGAGAACTTACAAAATACGTTGATATTGCAATAGCTAATGAAGAAGATGTACAAAAATCTTTGGAAATAGAGCTTGATGTGAATGTTGAAAGCGGAGAACTTGACACTAATAAATATAAAGAACTTGGAAATAAAGTTTTGTCAGAGTATCCAAACATGAAAATGATAGCAATTACTTTACGTGAGAGCAAAAGTGCAGATACTAACGGTTGGGCTGCTTGTATTAACGATAGAAAAGATTTTTTTGTTAGCAAACACTATATGATGAATGATATTATTGACCGTGTTGGTGGCGGAGATAGTTTTGCAGGCGGTTTAATATATGGCCTTAATATGTACAGCGGCGACAATAAAGCTGCATTGGAATTTGCAGTTGCTGCAAGCTGTTTAAAACATAGTATAGATGGAGACTTTAACCGTGTTAGCGTAGCAGAAGTTAAAGCACTTGCAGGTGGAGACGGAAGCGGCAGAGTTCAAAGATAATATATTTATAATTATTAAGCAAAATTATAAAAAGCTCTTATATAGGCTAACGCCTATATAAGAGCTTTTTTGTATTGAATTATTACAATATAAACTTTTTATTTTATGGCTTTTTCTTGCCGTTTGCATGTTAACCGACAAAATGCAAACAAAAAATTAAATTAAAAAATTTTAGATATTTTACGGTTGCGCCTATCTTTTTTGTTTATGTGATTATAATATTCTTGTTTTGCACAGTACATTTTTTGGTCAGCTTCCTCCATTTTGCTAGTTAAATCATCTTTGTTGCTGCTTATAGAATAGCCTATTGAAACATGTAATTCTTCTTCGTTTTCAAAAAGGGAATATAACGTTTTTATGTTTTCATAAAAAACATTTTCGTTGTCGGTATCAAATAAAATTACAAATTCATCGCCACCAATGCGGTAAACATTAGTGTTGAAAATTTGTTTGCACAAATTTGCACATCTAATAATTAGTTTATCACCATAGCTGTGCCCAAACAAATCATTAGCCTCTTTAAGCCCGTTAATATCAATAAAAATAAT
>CAYJDK010000121.1:0-6410 GCA_964368905.1 uncultured Bacteroides sp. | reverse complement strand
TTATTTATTGGCATACTTCGGCGGTTGTGCCGCAAGGTACGAGCCGAAAGCCATAGAATAAAATATTTATGTTAGCGAAGCTAATATAAATAACACGCAGTGTTATTTATTGGCATACTTCGGCGGTTGTGCCGCAAGGTACGAGCCGAAAGCCATAAAATAAAATATTTATGTTAGCGAAGCTAATATAAATAATCTGCGCTTTGCTCCGATTATTTATCGTTTTATTTAAAGCACTTGTTCTCGCCACTTGCGTTGCAACCGAACAAGATTGCAATTTATAATACTTTTATATCTTCAATCAATTTCTCAATTTCTAAAAGCCATAATTTTGCAACAGCCTCGCTTGGCATGCGCCAATCTCCACGTGGAGATAATGCCACAGAACCTACTTTTGGGCCGTCCGGCACACAGTTGCGTTTAAATTGCTGAGAAAAAAATCTTTTATAAAAAACATGCATCCATTTTAAAACTGTACTTTTATCAAAATCTTCTTTAAATGCTTCGCAAGCCAAAAAATATATTTTTGAAGGTGTAAAATTATAACGCACTAAATAATAAAGGAAAAAATCGTGCAAAATATATGGCCCCACTATTTGTTCTGTCTGCTGGCTTATTTTGCCGTCTTGTGCCGGTAAAAGTTCCGGGCTAACCGGCGTATCTAATATGCCTTTTAAAACTTTTTCTAGCTTTTCGTTGCCGCAACTATGCGCAACATATTCCACAATATGGCGCACAAGCGTTTTTGGTACTGAACAATTTACAGAGTACATGCTCATATGGTCTCCGTTATACGTTGCCCAACCAAGCGCAAGCTCCGATAAATCTCCCGTACCTATTACAAGCCCATTTTCGCTGTTTGCTAAGTTCATTAAAACAAGTGTTCTCACACGTGCCTGTGTGTTTTCATACGTCACATCGTGATTGTTTTCATCATGCCCTATATCGTTAAAATTACTTTTTACAGTGTTTGTAATATTAATGTGCTTTAGCGTAACGCCAAGCTGTGCGCACAATTCTTGTGCATTACTAAGTGTTTGCTGTGTTGTACCAAAACAAGGCATTGTAACTGCCACAATATTTTGCACCGGTGCGCCAATAATTTTAAAAGCCCTAACCGTAGCTAATAACGCAAGGCAACTGTCCAGCCCGCCACTAATTCCCACAACGGCTGTTTGCGCATTTGTATGTTCAAGCCTAGTTGCAAGGCCTTGCGCTTGCATAGTCAATATTTGCTCGCATCTACTTGCCTTTATTTCATTGCTTTGCGGAACAAAAGGTGTTTTTTCAACTCCTCTTGTTAATACAACATCTTTTTCATTAATGTCTATTTGTACATATGCATATTCTTCGTCATCACATTCACAAAAAGAAGTATTTTTAATTCTTTCCGAAACAAGTTTTTCAACATCAATTTCAGAAATAGCAATTCCATGCTCAAATGGCATGCTTTGTTTTAAAATTCTACCGTTTTCCGCAATAATATTATGCGCACCAAAAACTATATCCGACGTTGACTCTCCCGCACCGGCGTTGCTATATATGTATCCACATAGCAGCCTTGCAGATTGATTTTTAATTAGCTCACGCCTATATTCGGCTTTGCCTATTACCTCATTACTGGCTGATAAATTAGCAATTACACACGCACCCGCAAGTGCATGGTACGTACCGGGAGGTATTGGAGCCCATAAATCCTCACATATTTCAACCGCAATTTTAACATTATTATTTTTACGTGCACAAAATATAATATTTGTGCCAAACAACACTTGCTCGCCGTTTATTTCAACATTTTGCAGCGTATTGTTGCAAGAAGAAAAATGGCGCATTTCATAAAATTCTGCGTAATTTGGCAAATGTGTTTTTGGTACTATACCCACTATTTTACCCTTATTTAAACAAAACGCACAATTATACAAAGCACTATTTAAAGCAAACGGTGCCCCAACAAAAATAATTGCGTCTATTTCTTTTGTTTCTTTTGCAATTTCCTGCACTGCAATTATTGCGCCATCTTGCAATGTTTTTTGAAAAAACAAATCTCCGCAAGTATAACCTGTTACACAAAGCTCCGGCAAACAAATAATTTGTGCCCCTTTAAGCGCAGCATCTTTAATTGCCTTTATAGCAGCTTTAGCATTATAATCACAGTCTGCTATTCGTATTTTTGGCGTAACTGCGGCCACTTTTAAAAAACCATGTTTCATAATTATGACCTTCCCTTTCGTGCTAACAATAAATATAAATATATGCCTTTATATAAATATTTAAAGTATTATTTCTTTGTTTTCTATCATTTTCAAAAAATTGCTTGCGGGCATTGGTTTTGCATACAGGTAACCCTGAGCTATGTCACAACCTAATTCTTTTAACATTTGTGCTTGTTCTTTTGTTTCTACGCCTTCTGCAACCGTATCTATTTTAAGTTGTTTAGACAATTGTATTATACTCTCTATTATTAATGTGCCTTTACTGTCGTCATTATTAAAGCTACAAAATCCTTTATCTAGCTTTAATACGTCTAAAGGTATGTCTTTAAACCTATTGTAAGTTGAAAGCCCCGAGCCAAAATCGTCCATAGAAATAGTTAGCCCTTTTTCTTTCATTTCTTTTATTACTTTAACAACTAAGTCAAAGTTTTCAACAAACGCACTTTCCGTTACTTCAAATTCTAAGTTTTTAGTACTAACGCCATTGTTTTCAATTGTGGCCATTAAATTTTCAAGTGTACCGTTATTTAATAACGTTAAGCCCGACATGTTAATAGAAATTTTGTACTCGCTTAAAAGTTCATAATTTTGCTTAATAAACTTACATACATTTTGCGTAACAAAATAATCAAGGCGTATTATAAACCTGTTGCCCTCAAAAATAGGAATAAACTGGTCAGGAAAATAAACAGGTACTCCATTTTTCATCCATCTTACAAGTGCTTCTGCGCCAACAATTTGCATTGTTTTTAAATCAACTTTTGGTTGGTAAAAAATTTCAAATTCGTCTCCAAACAACGCCGTTTCCATTCCGGCTACAATTTCATTTTGCAGTGTCCTTTGTTGTTGCATTTCTTTTGTAAACTCAACTATCGATGTTCCATATCTATTTTTTGCCAGTATTCTTGCATAATTAGCACAATCAAGCATATAGTCTAAATCAAGCGCTACGTCTGATATAACGTATTTTCCAATACTAACATGAATAGAATAATCGTCTGCCAATATTTTGCGCAATTCTAGCCTAAAATACATTTCTTGTTTTGATGCATCTTCAATTTTTAAACTTTTATCAATATTAGGTGTAATAAAAATAAATTTATCGTTTGCTTCTCTTGCAATAATAGAGTTTTCATCTAGGCTTTGCTTAATAGACTGCGCAACCTGCTTAATAACTTGTGTTCCTTTGTTGTACCCAAAAGACTCGTTAACAAGTTTAAAATTATCTATATCTATAAAATATAATGAATACTCATTAGGTTTTGCATTTTCTAATAATTTTTTTGCTTTTTCAAAAAAACTATATTTCGAGCATAATCCTGTTAACCTATCGTGATTAAGCATATATAGCAAATCTTTTTGACGGCGCAAATTCCCGGACCAAACTATAAATATAAACGCACATATAATTGCTAATATAATTACTAAAATAATAAAAATATTTTGCATAACAAAATCAATAAAACTATCTTCAGGTATATAATGAAACCTCGATTGAGCAAGTATACCCTCAATTGTAGTTGCATCTATGCGCTGTATAGCTATATTAAAAATATCTATATACTCTTCGCCTATATCGTCAGACACAAATAATGTAAGCGGTATCTCGTAATCTAATTGAGTTGCAAAATACTCGTTATTGTTGTCAAAAGATAAAATATAATCGTTTGTAACAGACGGAGAAATAACAAAATCCACCCTGTTAGAGCTTAAAGATTCTGCTATTTCGTCTACTGTATTATAATAAACAATTATATAAGAGCCTATAACTTTAAGTGTGTCTCCAAAATCTGTGTCATGAAAAGGCAGAGAGCTAACATATAGGTAATTATTGTCGTCAGCTTTTGGCTCTCCTATTAGGCTAACAGGCAAATTGGCATATGCATTCGTCTTTTTATATTTGTTTGAATAATCCGACGAACTCAATAAAGATAAGCTAACATCTGCACTGTTATATGGGCCTGTACCCTCACTGTCGGAATTAATATAATTAACAGTAATTCCTAAATCTTCTGCAATAATATTCATAACTTCAACAGATATGCCTTGTGGATCACCATTTTCATCTTGCCATTGAAACGGCATATTGTCTTTTTCATAAAAAACATTAATTTCATTTTTTGAATTAATTATTTTTGTTTGATACACAGAATACGCAGGTTTTGCAAGTTCTTGCTCGTTTGTATACATTAAATTTAATCGTTCGCTAAATGCATAATCATTAGTTAAAATATTTTGCATTGCTTCGTCAATTTCTAAAATAATATCGCTGTTTTCATTTAAGGCAATATAATGCAATGGCTCATAACCCAAATTTGCCACAACTTCAAGCGTGCCATTTGTGTTTGTAAATTCTGAAACACGCATGTCGTAACCGTCTGCTTGCATATCCCATGCCATTACACTTTGCGCAGTCGTTTCAAGTACTGTTAAGTCAAGCTCTTGCCTTTTTGCAAAATCAAGAAGTAGCTCTTCATATTCATTGTAATATCCATAGTCTTCCACTGCAATAATGCTGTTTTCAATTTGCTCAAAATCATTAAACGCAATGCCTGAATTTAACGGCGCTGTTATAACAATTTCAGCACCGGTAATTGGTTTACTTGTGTGAACATAATTATCAATATAGTCATCTTCAATTGAAACCGGGCCAAGTAAGTCTATCTCTTTATTAAGCAACATGTCAAACCCGTCTTTTGCAGTTACTTGAATATGCTCAAATATCATATTTGAATTGTTTTGCATTTCATTAAAATAATCGAAACCTACACCGCCAACAGAATTTACGCTATTGTTAACTATATGAGAAGAGCCCTCAATATACCCAATTACAATAACTTTTTTACTTTGCTGAGTTTCAGCTATATCCACAGCAAACACATTGGCAGTAAAAACTGCCAATAATGTTATAAATATAAAAATTTTTTCTGAAAACTTTTTCATATGTTTCCTCATAATTAAAACTATTTATACTTTGCCGTTGTTTGTTTTTTTAACGCCCCAATATTTTAACGTATTATCACCTTTAAATTGCACAAGTATTAATTTAAATAAATAATATAAGCAAAAATGAACCAAATTAAAAAACAATATAATAAATTGCCCA
The DNA here is from genome assembly GCA_964368905.1 of uncultured Bacteroides sp. Classification (GTDB taxonomy): domain Bacteria; phylum Bacillota; class Clostridia; order Oscillospirales; family Ruminococcaceae; genus Ruthenibacterium. The sequence continues at coordinate 1,091 of CAYJDK010000121.1, read as the reverse complement.
TTTTATTTTAAACGCTTATCTTATATTTTACAATTTTTTAGTGCTTTTTACAAGTGTTTTTGTATTATTTTTAGCTGTCTACATTATTAAATTTAGTATATGCTCACTGCCATGCCTTTATGTGCAGAAAGTTTATGTGCACATATTAAAAAATAATAATTAAAAATTTAAAGTTTTACTATTCTTTTGCAATTACAACAAGCGAAACTATGTTAAAATAATTTTTAATAGTAAAAAGCAATTTATAATTAAAGCAAATTATTATTAGCAGTTTTTACACTTGCTTTTTAACTATGTTGTTATTACTAAAACAAAAAGCTATACTTAACGCATATGTTAAGTATAGCTTTTTAATGCTGCATCACATGTTTGCTATTTTTTTCCAAAACAAATATCACATTTGTCTTTTATATTAAAATAATCAAAATATTTTTCTTCAAGCGGTATCCATTTTTTCACAAAGTCTTGCAGTTTATCTTTGCCGTTTCTCTTTTCAATCCTACGCAATTGTTCAGCATATTCAATACTCAAAAACACTTTAATATCATATACATCAGAGAAAAGAGGGTGCAAACTGTAAGAGCCTTCTATAATATTTAAATTGCATTTATTTACAATAATTTCACCTGCAAATTTTCCCGTACTGCAATCAAAAGGCTCGTAGCTAAAACTTTTTTCGTTTTTTAGTGGTTCTACAACTTCTTTTAAAAATCTCTCATAATCTACATTGCCGCCCGGAGTGTTTAGTCTTTGCTCGCTTCTTTTTTCAAAAGGTAAAAAAAAGTGGTCTGTTCTTATAACATTGCAGGTGTAAATTTTGCTTAAAAGCCCACTAAGCGTTGTTTTCCCCGCACCGCAATTTCCATCTATTCCTACAACCAGGCTTTTATTATTTTCTAACCTATTTTCTATTTCAATAATAAGTTTTGAATAATATTCTATATATGCTATTTCGTTTTGTGTAAAATTATTGTTATTATTATCTATTAATTTTTCTATTCGTAAATGGTCATTTTCGTTTAATTTACTATTTATTTGTGCTGTCATCATAAACCACAACATTTTTATTAGCCATAACGCCTGTTTTTTGT
>CAYJDK010000120.1:310-6426 GCA_964368905.1 uncultured Bacteroides sp. | reverse complement strand
ACGATACATTAACGCAAGTAAAAAATAGGCAAAGTTACAGAAAAGCAATTAAAGAAATAGATGAGGGTAGCCTTTCGTCGCTTGGGGTTGCTTATGTTGATATAACCGGCCTTTCAAAGATAAATGAAGAAAAAGGTTTTCGCTTTGGAGACGAAATTATTAAAAAAATGGCAGCAACATTGTCTGAATTCTTTAAAGGTAACATTTTTAGGGTTGGTGGCGATGAATTTGTTGTTCTTGAAAAAAATGTGCAGGAGTTAGAGTTTGAAGGTAAAATAAAAATGCTAAAAGATGCAATTTATAAAGAGAGCGATTTAAATGCATCTGTTGGTTTTAGCTGGAACACTAATATAGACGATGAAATTGAAGATGTTAATGATGAACATGACACAAACGATGAAAACAGAAGCTATACAGAAATATTAAGCAAAAACCTTGATAAAGAAATAAAAAGGGGTAAATACGTTGTTTATTTACAACCTCAATTTAATTTGCAAACAAAAGAGCTAGATGGTGCAGAAGCCCTTATTAGAAGATTTGATGCAAACGGAAATATACAATCACCGGTGTCTTTTGTTCCGTTTTATGAAAAAGAAGGAATGATATCAAAAATAGATTTATATGTTTTTGAAACAATTTGCAAATTGTTGGATAGTTTGAAAAAGCAAAATAAAGATATTAATGTTAAGTTTTCAATTAATTGTTCAAGGTCTACAATAATGGAAAAAAACATAGTTAACAAATTGTCTGCAATATGTGAAAAATATAATATTAATAAATCTATGCTTGTTATAGAAATTACCGAAACAATGAGCCATACTGATGATAAAGTTTTTACATATACTATTTCTTCATTAAGAAGTGCAGGTTTTTGTGTTTCTATGGACGATTTTGGCACAGGCTATTCAAATTTATCATCTTTATTAATGTCAGATTTTGACGAGTTAAAAATAGACATGAGATTGATAAATACTGTTCATATAGACGATAAGTCTAAAATTTTAACAAAAGTAGCACTCAATATTTGCAAAGAATTTGAAGGAATGGTTTCTGTAGCAGAAGGTATAGAAAGTATAGAGCAGTTTAACATTCTAAAAGAGCTTGAATGTCAAAAAGGACAAGGGTATTTTTTTAGCAAACCTATAAGCATTCAAGAATTTGAGCAAAAGTATTTTGGTGATATTCATTGAGTACGCTTAAACTACTTGTAAACAACAACTTAAAAATGGGGGCGTAATTATGAATCAATTTAAAGATACGAGCTTTGAAAACTTGAAAAACATTGGTGATAATAGCTTTAATTTCACGGTTGAGCAATTAGTTGCAATTATGGATAATTTGCAAATGTGCGTTAATTTAGTGAATGAAAGGGCAGAGGCGCTTTATTGCAATGATTACACAGTTAAGTTATATAATCTTAAATCTAAACAAGAATATATTAATGAATTTTACAATTTAACACCAAAAAAACAGCCAAACGGCAATGATTCTCAAGACTCTTTCAGAAAATATGTTTTAGGGGCAACTGAAAAAGGAGAAGAGCACTTCAGTTGGCTTGATATGAAATTATCGGGCGAAGAAATTCCGTTACATATAAGTTTATATAAGCTTAACATGAAAAATGAAAATGGAGATGAGCTTTTACTGTGTGCGATGCAGGATTTAAGGCCTCAGCTAGCCGGAAGCGATGAAGATACTGAATTTGATGATTATTACCATAGCCGTATTACATATAAAGTAATGTTTAACAGAGTGGCTGAACTTACTGAAGAATGGTTTTGGATATATGATGTAAATTTGGCAACGATACAGTTTTTTGGAAAAGGCAGAGAAATACTTGGCTTAAGTTCTAAAAAACAACCTTTTCCGGATTATGTTGTAAATAGTGAAATGGTTTACCCGGATGATCTAGATGCTTTTTTAGATTTTGATTCTAATTTAAAAACAGGCGTTGTAAAACCTGTTGAAGTTCGTTTTATTCAACCAAACGGTGTGTGGAAATATTATAGAATTACATACAAAACAATGTATAATAGTGATGGCAAACCAATGTTTTCCATAGGTAAAACTTACGACATAGATAAACAAAAAAGGCTTGAGGTATTGTCTAAAACAGATTTACTTACAAACTGTTTAAACAAAATAACAACAGAAAACATAGTTAAAGAAATTTTATGCGAGAACACGGCTTGTTCTCATGCACTGTTTTTAATTGATGTAGACGACTTTAAATCTGTAAACGATGAACTTGGGCATTATTTTGGGGATATAGCACTTAGCGATATTGCAAAAAACTTGCATTCAAATTTTAGGGGAGCAGACATAATAGGACGCATTGGCGGAGATGAATTCCTTGTGTTTGTAAAAAACATATCTAACGAAGCAGTAATAAAGCAAAAGGCACAAGCCATTGCAGATGCGTTTAAAAATAGTTATTCCGGAGAAAATAAGGATTATAAAATTTCAGGTAGTATAGGCCTTGCTCTTTACCCAAAACACGCCACCACGTATGAAGGGTTGTATAAATGCGCCGATAAAGCACTTTACAGCTCTAAAATGATGGGAAAAGATAGATACACAATATACTCTGAAAACTTAGCAAACTTTGATACTAAAAACCTTACAGAGGTTGACAATTCTAACAAATTGGCAAATGCATATTTTGATACCGAAATAACAGCACTTGTGTTTGATTTAATGTATCAATCTGAAGAAGTTGAAAAGTCTATGAACACAATACTAAGATTATTTGGTACGCATTTTAACGTAGACAGATGTTACATAGCGCAAACTTTTGATGAAGGCAAAAAATATAGCATAACTTATGAATGGTCAGACAATATTACAAACATGAAAAAGCAAGAATTTCAAGATATACCAACACCAACGATAAGAGACTTCTTTTCAGATTTAGAAACATACGGGATAATGCAAAACAAGCACATTTCTGAAGGAGAGCAGGACTCTGAAGTTGGGTTAAAAGGTTTTGATGGCGCAAAGTCATATCTTATTGCACAAACAAAGGGCAAGGGGCATACTCGCCTTGTGTTTGGTGTAGACGATGCTGTTGGAAACCGTGTGTGGAGTGAAAAGGAAATTAACACATTACAATATGTGTTAAAATTAATTTCTATTTTTATTGCGTCTGAGGACAGGAAAAAAATGAAATAATTTTAATAATAATTGAATTTTTAAAAACAAAAACAGTAAACATATTAAAAACAACTGTATATTAGCAAATTTATTTTTAATTGCTTTTTGTGCAGTTGTTTTTTGTGTGTTATTAAAGCCATAAGAAAGCTTTGTTTTTTTAAATATTTTTACTATAACTTGCAAAAATGTGTTATAATAAATTTAATTAATTTGTACTTAATAATTTTAAAAATGGCTTTAGTAAGCTTTAATTAATGCTTACTTTTTAATGCGCTTTTTATCATATGTAAAGGGGTGTTTACAATTAAAAAAGAAAAAATGCAAAACAAAGCATTTGTGCTGTGGCACTTTTTAAAACATAATTTTCATTATTTTTTAATTGCCGGCATATGTTCAATGGTACACACGGCATTAAATGCCGTAACACCGCAAATTATGCGAATAACTGTAGATTCAGTTGTAGGCAGTGCCCCTTTTAATTTACCACAGCAAATAATAAATATGTTAAACCTTGAAAATTTGCAAACAGTAACAAGTTTGTTATATGCAAGTACCGGCATACTTATTGTTACAATTTTTGCCGGAATTTTTGATTATTTTAGCCGTATGGGAACTGCAAAATGTGGAGAAGGCTTAATAAAAGGCATGAGAGACGAGCTTTTTTTTCACATACAAAAACTGCCGTATTCTTGGCATACAGACCATTCAACAGGTGATATAATTCAAAGGTGCACATCTGATGTAACTGTTGTGAGAAATTTTGTAAGCGGGCAATTATTACAAGTAATAAGAACATTATTTCTTGTAAGCGTATATTTTACAATTATGTTTTCAATGAATGTGCAAATATCTTTTGTGGCACTATGTTTTATGCCTGTAATAGTTGGGTATACAATGATTTTTTACTCACAAATAGCAAAGCGGTTTGCAGCAGCAGACGAAGCCGAAGGTGAGCTTACAACACAAGTGCAAGAAAACTTGACGGGAGTTAGGGTTGTAAGGGCGTTTGGGCGCGAAAAATATGAAGTAACACAATTTGATAAAAAGAACAATAATTATTCAATGCATTGGATACACCTAGGCAAATTGAGCAGCGTGTATTGGGCGTGCGGAGATTTAATTACAGGTTTGCAAATTTTAACAGTTTTAATTGTAGGTGTGGTTTTTGCAACACAAGGTAAAATTACTCAAGGGGAGCTTATTGCTTTTATGAGTTATAACATGTCTTTAGTATGGCCGGTGCGTGGGCTTGGGCGTGTTTTGTCTGAAATGAGCAAAGCAGGCGTTTCTATTGAACGTGTGCAATATATTTTAAATGCTAAAAAAGAAGAAAATGATGAAAACTTAAAAAAGCCACCTTTAACGGGCGACATTGTGTTTGAAAATGTTACATTTGCATATAAAGATAACTTATTACCTGTTTTAAAAAATGCAAATTTTACGGTGCCGTCCGGCAAAACGTTTGCCATTTTAGGCAAAACAGGCAGTGGCAAAAGCACAATGATGCACTTATTAGATAGACTTTATAATTTGCCTGAGAATTGTGGCAAAATAACAATAGGCGGAGTTAATATAAGTGATATAGACCTTTATTGGCTGCGAAGCAATATTGGCATAGTACTGCAAGAGCCGTTTTTGTTTTCTCGCACAATAAAAGAAAATATTAGTGCCACAAACAATAATGCCCCTTTTAGCGAAATTACAAAAGTTGCTAAAACTGCATGCATACACACATCTATAAAAGAAATGGCGAACGGGTACGATACAATTGTAGGAGAAAAAGGCGTAACGCTATCGGGAGGACAAAAGCAGCGAGTTGCAATTGCAAGGATGCTTTTAAAAAATGCTCCTATAAAAATATTTGACGATTCGCTTTCAGCAGTAGACTCAAGTACAGATGCTCAAATTAGAAAAGAACTGGCAAAACAAAAAGATAAAAGCACTATTATATTAATTTCACATAGGGTAACAACACTAATGCAGGCAGACGAAATTATAGTACTTGACGATGGTTGTGTAGTTCAGCAAGGTACACATAATGAGCTTATAAAAGAGCAAGGAATGTACAAACAAATATACGATATACAAATGAACAGCGAAGACCGAGATATAGTAAATAGGCAGAATGGAGATTAGTATGGCTTACGAAGAAAAAGAGTATGCCTCAAAAATGGATTTAAATGTTTGGAAAAAAATTCTACCATATGCAAAACCGTATAAAAAAATATTTATTCGTATACTTGTTTTAATATGTATATGTGCGTTAATAGACATTACTTTCCCGCTTTTTCAAAGCTATGCTATAGATAATTTTGTTCAAACACAAAAATTAAACGGCATAGTTTGGTTTGCAAGCGCATATTTAGGCGTTATACTAATTCAATTAATATGTGTAATATGTTTTACACGTGCATCCATGCGCATGGAAATGTTGTTTGGAAGAGATTTAAAAAAAGCAATGTTTTATCATTTGCAAACGTTGTCGCTTTCTTACTACAATGTAACGCCGGTTGGGTATATATTGTCACGCATAATGAGCGATACAACACGGATAGCTACACTTGTTGCATGGTCTTTGCCGGATTTGTTATGGTCTGTTTTTTATATATTAGGCGTGTTTATTGCAATGTTTTTATTAAATCCGGGGCTTGCTTTAATTGTAATTGTGGTTATGCCGTCAATTTCTCTTTTAACGTTTTATTTTCAAAATAAAATACTTCACTGGAATAGGAAAGTCAGGCGTAATCAATCAAAAATAACAGGTGCGTTTAATGAGGGAATAATGGGCGCAAAAACATCAAAAACACTTGTTATTGAGCAAAATAATTTTAACGATTTTGAAAAACTTACAAAGCAGATGTATGTGTCGGGAGTGAAATCTGCACAATTATCGGCAATATATATTCCTCTTGTCGTATTTGTAAGTTCTATTTTACTTGCGGTTGTACTTGCGCGCGGGGGAT
>CAYJDK010000120.1:0-300 GCA_964368905.1 uncultured Bacteroides sp. | reverse complement strand
ATATCTTGTGCATGAACAATTGTTGGGGCTTGGAGTGTTGTCTGCTTTTGTTTCGTATGCCCTTGGTATATTTGAGCCCGTTCAACAAATGGCAAGGATACTTGCAGATATTGTGTCCATGCAAGCGGAGATAGAGCGTGTTTTAGATTTATTAAACGAAAAACCAATTGTGTTTGATACAAAAGAAGTAATAGAAAAATACGGAGATTGTTTTAACCCAAAAACACAGGCGTTTGAGAAAATAAAAGGCGATATAGAATTTAAAGATGTAACTTTTAAATATCCTGATGGCGTAGACAA
>CAYJDK010000119.1:550-6434 GCA_964368905.1 uncultured Bacteroides sp. | reverse complement strand
TTATTTATATTAGCTTCGCTAACATAAATATTTTATTCTATGGCTTTCGGCTCGTACCTTACGGCACAACCGCCGAAATATGCCAATAAATAACACGCAGTGTTATTTATAAAACGCCCATTCCCAATAAAGCTTTGTATACCCTTTGAACAGGAAAACCCATTACGTTGTAATAGCAACCGTTAATGTTTTTAACAAAACGTGCAGCACCACTTTGTATACCGTATCCTCCTGCCTTATCATAAGGGTCAGTTGTTGAAATATAGTTTTCAATTTCTTCATTTGTCATGGGTGCAAACTCAACTATAGTTGTAACGGCAAAAGCAAGTTCAACTTCTTTGTGTTTTATAAAAACACCGGTGTGCACGCTGTGCTCTTTTCCACTTAATGAGCTAATCATTTGGCGCGCATGCTCTTTGTTTGTTGGCTTGCCTAATATTTCCGAGTTTAACTCAACAATTGTATCGCAACCTATAACAACACAGCCGCTTTTTAAATTTTCTACCGCAATACATTTTGCTTTAGCTAATAATATAGTGAGCTCTTCAGGCGAGTCGGATTTAATTTTACTTTCGTCAACGTCACTAACGGTTATTTCAAAATTATTGCATATTAAACTTAAAAGTTCTCTTCTTCTTGGGGAAGCTGATGCAAGTATAATTTTTTCCATTTTTAAAAGCTCCTATAAATATGTTTAAATAATGTGAAATTATTATAAAAGTAAAAGTGTTATGTATATAACTTACTTTCCGGATGTTTTTTTATACAAAATTAAAGCTATACTTATTGTTATTATCTGTGCCACGGTTATGCCCATATTCATGCCGAATGTAAATGTTATTACAGATAAATCAAGAGTAAATGGTGAAAAACCAATTTCACTGTAATATGAAAGCCAGCTTAAAATTTGAATGCCGGAAAACAGCTGTGATATTAAATTACCTGCTACTATGCCTGCAAGTAAATAAAAAAGCAGTAATAGTGTTTTGTTTAATTTCATAAATATGACAATTCCTTTCTGAAACGGGCAACGGCACAAAACAAGTATAAAGATGGTCTTATTTGTGCCGTGTTTTTCAATTGTTAAGCTTGCCTTACAAGAAAAACAGCTTTTTTATATTTAATAGTTTTTTTAATTAAAATGCAATTGCTTTGTAAATTAATAATTATAAACCTGTTGAACCTAAACCGCCGGTGCCTCTTTTTGTGTTAGAAAGCTCATCGCTTTCAATAAAATTAGCACGAAAAACAGGTGTAATACTTATTTGTGCAATTCTGTCTTTGTCTTTAATTGTATAAGCTTTTTTAGACAAATTTACAAGGCCAACACAAATTTCGCCTCTGTAGTCAGAATCTATAACACCTACGCCGTTTGAAAGTGTTATACCATGTTTTATTCCAAGGCCGCTTCTTGCAAAAATCAGTGCCACATAATGTGCGCTTGGTAGTTCTATAGATATACCGGTGGGAATAATAACACTGTCTCCGGGTAACAGAATAACATCACTGTCTAAATATGCATGCAGGTCAGCAGCTGCACTGCCATCTGTTGCATATTCAGGTTTTATAGCATCTTTTCTAACATGCTTGAAAAAAATATTTACATTTAAAGAGTTACTCATTAAAACGCTCCGTTATTGTGTTTTTATTTAAAATATAAACCTCTTGTATACCGTTCCTCATTCGGCTGAGAATTTTTTATCTTGTTTAAAATTTGCATTACTTCTTCTTGCGTTTCGTTAGTAAACATTGCAATAAGTGTGTTAACGTTCAAGGTGTTTTTTTTGTCTGCCATATATATTGGCACCGCATTATGTACAATTCTAACTCCGGTTTTACCCGAAGATGTGCATGTAACATTGAGTTTTTCGCCTTTTCTGTCTAATAATGTGCCTTGTCCGTTACACTCTGCACATGTTTTTTTATTGTGTAAAGGGCAAGCGTATGTCATCATAAGCGGCATATGCCCATATATAATTGCTGCAAGTTGCGGCTGTGTGTTTTTATTGTTTGTTTTTAAAGCCTCGCTTGCGTAAGATATCATGTGCTCTGAAGGCATACAATATTGTATGTCTTCACAAGTTGCCTCAACACTAACAGTAATTGTGCTAACACCCATTGCCGCATAAGATGCAACAGACAACGCATTAGTAGCATTAAAACCAAACCCACTCATCATGTTAATGTTTTTGCAAATATTAATGTGCGCAATGTTTTGCACAAAGCATCCTGCAAAACGCTCGGTATCGCTAAAATTAAATATATGATGTACTTTTTGTTTTAAGTCAAGTTCTTGTTGTGCAAGGGCACAAAACCTAGGTAAAGCAAGCCAAGATATATGGCGTAAGTGTAGCGGAATAAGATTATATTGCTCTATAGGAATTATAATACCATGCGGTAAAGGATTTTTATATTCTAAATTTGAATTATCTTCTAGCCACTCAGCTGGAATTTGGTTAATATTATTAAATTGGACAATAAGTTTTTTATCGGCATTATCAATGTTATTAGATCTTGGCAAGTTAATAAAATTTTGTACAATTGTTTCTTGTGTGTCATTATAATAATGTTCTGAAAACGCACTTCTTATATTTAATAGCTCTAGCAATGCATTTTTGCGCATAGTATTTATTTGAGAGGCGGGCAAATAAAAATTTCGCCTGATATTTCAATATTTTCGCTTACAAAAAATGGAGTGCCACCCGTTTTTAACAGTGCTTTTTTTATGTGTTCGCTTCTGTCGCTCTGCGCTAGTTCAGGTGTTACACTGCTCTCAACTGTGTAAGAATTACCGGCATTATCGCTAACTGTTAAAAATGCGTTATTAATATCTGCTTGCCATTTCATTTCAACGGCAACATTAGCACGCTCTCTTCTAAAAAGTTCACGCAGTTTAGGCAGGGCTTTTCTGTCCGCAACGCTGTCGTCGGCTGTGCGTATGCCAAACATGTTTTCATTGAGTTTTCCATTAATATAGCCATCTGTAAAGCCGGAGCGCGAAAACACATCTTTTAGCAAATCTGCATCGTAATCATTGCCACTCAAAGTACAAAGACATGCGTTTACACAAGCTGCAACGTATTCTGGTGTTCGCAAGCGTCCTTCAATTTTAACACAAGAAACACCTGCTTTTTTTAGCTCGTTTAGCATGTTTATATGGCTCATGTCTTTTAAAGACAAATGATGCTCGCAAGCTCTTTTGTCTATCGCTGTATCAGACTCGAAAGGTAGCCTGCAAGGCCCTGCGCAAGTTCCTTTATTGCCGCTTCGCCCTCCAAAAAATGCACTCATATAACATTGACCGGAAACGCTCATACAAAGTGCCCCATGAACAAAAACTTCTGTTTCAATGTTGCAGTTTTTATTAATCTCTGCAATAGAGTCAAGCGATAATTCTCTTGAAAGTATTACGCGAGAAAAACCTAGCTTTTCAAGTTGTTTTGCACCTTGTACTGAATGCACACTCATTTGAGTTGAGCCGTGAAGATCAATTGAAGGTATGATTTTTTTTATAAGAACTGCCGCTGCAAGGTCTTGTACAATTATTGCGTCGGCATTAGAGTTTGCAATTTGTTTTAGCATTAATGTAATTAATCCCAGCTGAGACGGAGTGATTAAAGTGTTAAGCGTAACATATACTTTAACATTTCTTGCATGGCAAAACGCCACAGCCTCTTTTAAGGCGTATGGCGTAAAATTATTGGCAGATTGCCGTGCATTCATTTTTTCAAGGCCAAGATATACCGCATTTGCTCCGGAGGAAACAGCGGCATAAAGCATGTTAATATCACCGACAGGCGCTAAAATTTCCATATAATATCCTGTTTAACGCATGTGAGGAGGTTTATGTGCTGTTAAATATTCAACCTCACGGCGTAAGCGCTCTAGTTCGCGTTGTGTCTCATCAGCTGCATCTTTTGCCTTTGATGATTCTTGTAAATATTCTTTTATTTGAACTCGCATATTGTCAAGGCTACTTGTTGATTTTTTAGATTCGTCAAGATAACCCATAGCACAAATGATGGTTGCCGCCAGTGTAGAGGCACCGGGAGAATTTTCTGTAATATTTTTAATATCATCTTCAAGTTGTGCTGCAAGTTCCATTATGTAGCTGGTTTCGTCAGAAGTAGAAATTACGTAAGGTGTGCCAAGCACCTCAAAGCGAACTTTATTTATGGGCATAATTAAGTAAGCTCCTTCCAAAATTAAAAGTTTATTATGGTTATTATACTAAATAAATGTAAATTTAGCAAATAAATTAATATATTTTTGTTAACAAATAAAAAAATAATATGTTTTTTTCAGTTTTTTATTGAAACAAATTAAAATACGCGTATAATAAAGATATATAGTACTATTTTTAAATAAATAAAAACAGTATTTTTATACGTAATCATTTGCAAAAAAATACATGTCGCAGTATTTTTTGCGCTTTATTTTATTTGCTGCAGAACGGAGTTGGTTTGTTATGAACGATAGAAAAGCGAAAAAAGAGTTTGAAAAGATACTGACAGACAAATTGTTTACTGAATTTGCAGTAGATTATGAAACAGCAACTTATGACCAAATTTACCGTGTACTAGTTTTAATTTGTAGGCGAATTTTAAGCGAACGACGCAAAAGGTTTATGGCAAAAACTTACGGAACAAACACAAAACAAGTTTATTATTTATGCATGGAATTTTTAATGGGTAGGAGTTTAAAATCAACACTTTTTAACTTAGGCATTAACGAAGTTGTTATGTCTGTTTTAAAAGACAATAAGCTAAAAATAGATAATGTATATGATTGCGAACCGGACGCAGGACTTGGCAATGGAGGACTTGGTAGGCTTGCGGCTTGTTACCTTGATGGTATGGCAACAGATTGTATACCGGGTACAGGTTATTCTATACTTTATGAATATGGTATATTTAAACAAAAAATAGTAGACGGCTGGCAAGAGGAACATGCAGATAACTGGTTGCCTGGCGGAGCTGTATGGCTTAAAAAACATCCCGATCAAGCTATTACAATTAAGTTTGATGGTGAAATTGAAGAATCTTGGGATGGTGATCATCACCTTGTAAGACATAAAAGTAAATCTAGTGTAATTGCAGAGCCGTATGATATGTATATAGCAGGCTATGACAATGAAAGTGTAAGTAAGCTTAGGCTTTGGAAAGCAAAGGCTCCCGGCTTTGATATGGAGAGCTTTAACGCCGGAGATTATGGCGATGCTATGACGAAAAATGCAAATGCTGAACTTATTAGTAAGGTGCTTTACCCTAACGATAACCATGTAGAGGGTAAAATTTTGCGTTTGCGTCAGCAATATTTTTTATCTGCTGCATCTATTGGAGACATAGTTAATAACCATATTGCTCAATATGATTCTCTTGAAATGCTACCTACTAAAGTAGCAATACAATTAAATGATACACACCCAACACTTGCAATACCAGAGCTTTTAAGGCTTTTGTTAGACGATTGCGGTTACAGTTGGGAAAAAGCTTTTGATATAGCACGCCGCACATTTGCATACACAAACCATACTGTTATGAGCGAAGCACTTGAAAAATGGAATATAGATATTTTTAAAAGAACGCTGCCACGTATTTATCAGATATGCCAAGAACTTGATAAACGTTGCCGTGAAGATTTAGAGAAAAAATTCCCGGGAGATACAGGTAAAATTGATTATATGGCCATACTTGGAGACAATCAAGTGCGCATGGCCAACATATGTTGCTATGTGTGCCATAGTATTAATGGTGTATCAAAAATGCACAGTGAAATTATTAAACAAAGTGTGTTTAATGATTATTATTTGTATTCACCGGAGAAATTTAAAAATGTTACAAACGGCATAGCATATAGGCGTTGGTTGCTAGCTGCAAACCCT
>CAYJDK010000119.1:0-540 GCA_964368905.1 uncultured Bacteroides sp. | reverse complement strand
GAATTTAAGCACGATGCATCTAAACTGAAAAAATTAGAGGCTTTTGCGGATAACACAGAAGTTTTAAACGGCCTTGCAAGAGTAAAGCGTGAAAATAAAGTTAGCTTTGCAAATTATATATTAGATGAGATGGGCAGAAAAGTTAACCCGGACAGTATATTTGATGTTCAGGTTAAAAGAATGCACGAATATAAACGCCAACATTTAAATGCACTTAATATTGTAGCACAATATTTGTATTTAAAAGAAAACCCAAATGCGGAGTTTGTGCCAAAAACATATTTGTTTGGAGCAAAAGCGGCACCGGGTTATTATATGGCAAAGCAAATGATACGCCTTATTTATCAGCTTGGTAAACTAATAGAGTCTGATGCTGAGGTAAGGGATAAACTTGCCATTGTTTACCTTGAAGATTACTGTGTAACATTAAGCGAGTTATTAATGCCTGCAAGTGAAGTTTCAGAGCAAATAAGCCTTGCAGGAACAGAAGCAAGCGGAACAGGCAACATGAAATTTATGCTAAACGGTGCAATTACTATT
>CAYJDK010000118.1:6089-6441 GCA_964368905.1 uncultured Bacteroides sp. | reverse complement strand
TTTAGATAATATGGATGAATGCCCACTGGGCTGTGGAGCAATTGCGGGCACAACCCATAGTATTAATAGAGAGTTTACGGCTGAAAAACTTGGGTTTAAACGCCCTTACGCCAATTTTTTAGACGGAGTGTCAGACAGAGATTATCAGATTGAGGCCATGAGTGCGTTTTCAATAATTATGATGCACTTATCACGCCTTTCTGAAGAGCTTATACTATGGGGCACGAGTGAATTTGGTTTTATTGCATTGAGTGATGCATATACAACAGGTTCTTCAATAATGCCACAAAAGAAAAATTTTGATGCAGCAGAACTTATAAGAGGTAAAACAGGAAGAGTGTTTGGTTCTACA
>CAYJDK010000118.1:4475-6079 GCA_964368905.1 uncultured Bacteroides sp. | reverse complement strand
CTTTAGCATATAACAAAGACATGCAAGAGGACAAAGAGCTATTTTACGATGCACTAAGTACTGTAAAATTATGTTTACCAATAATGATGCGCATGATAGCAACAATGACAGTAAAACCTGAAAACATGCGCAAAAGCGTAAAAAATGGGTTTTTGAATGCAACAGAAGTGGCAGATTATCTTGTGGCAAACGGAGTTGCGTTTAGAGATGCACATTCTATTGTTGGTAAAATAGTTATACATTGCGAAGATGAAAATTGTGCAATTGAAGATATGCCGTTGAGCGTGCTATCTACTTTTTCAAGTGCATTTAAAGAAGATATTTATAATTATATTAATTATGATGAAATAATTAAAAAAGGAATAAAAAATGAAATGTTGTAATATTTTATAGGTAACAAAAACATAAATTTAAATAAAATTGAGAAAATACTACTTTTCAAACAGTAATAATAATTAGTATTAAATAGTATTGTTAACCTAACACTTTTTTTTACAAATATCTTGCAAATAAAAGCAATATATGATATTATGGTTACATATCGGTTACATTTGCCGCGTTTTAGGTGTTAAATGTAATGTTTGGATTAAAAAAAATGATAATTGGTTAAAATATTTATAATGCTATAACATTATTTGTAAAATATGCGCTTAATTTGCACAACAATAGCGCATACGTTTTTACAAATAATATTTTATTATTACAAAATGAAAGGTAGATTTTTATGCAACAAAATAATATTGAAAAAGCTGCAATAGAATTTATCAGCAACATTTTTGTAAAGTGTTTTGATAGCAATAGTGTTGATTTTTTACAAAAATCAATAGCAAATAGCGGCACATGTATTGGGCTTGAGGTTATTGAAAATATTTTTTGTGATAAAGCAAGTTTTTCTTTTAATAAAAAGAAAGATAGTAATGAATTTAAAACTACTATAATTAATGAAAGCACATGCATTGTCAACGGCGATTTTGAATATTTAACAGAGAATAGAGAAAAAGGGTTACTAGACTTTACTGCAATATGCAATAAAGACAATGGCGAGCATAATATTTTACATATACATATTTCTACTAATAGCAAAGAAATTAGGGAAGATAGCACGCAAAATAAGCAGCTTATGCAACAATTAAATGAGCTTAAAAAATTAACAAACTCTTTAGCAGGTGGCATTATTGGTTGTAAAATGAATGATGAACTTACTATTTTGTCTGCAAGCGAAGGATTTTTGAAATTAATTGGGTACTCTAAAAATGAAATAAGTAATGGTTTAAAAACTTCTTATTATGATGTTGTTTATGAAAATGACAAAAAAGAGTTGAGAAAATCTTTAAAAAAGCAACTTGAAAAATGTAAAAATTACTCTGCTGAATATAGAGTTATTAAAAAAGATGGTACAATAGTTTGGGTTTTAGACAGAGGTATTTTAATTAAGGATAAATTACAAGGTTTAAGGCTTAATGCTATTATTATTGATATTACTAACCAAAAAAGGCAAGAGCAACAAGCTTTGTATAATGCAAAGAAGTATGAAATGGCAATTGAACTTTCACAAATAACTTTATTTGATTATGATATAAAGCAAGATGAAATTTTGCTTACAA
>CAYJDK010000118.1:423-4465 GCA_964368905.1 uncultured Bacteroides sp. | reverse complement strand
TTTAAAGATATACAATCAGGTGCGCCTTTTTCACATTGCCAGGTAATAACACACGATGTGCACGGAAACGAAAACTTTTTTGAATTAAGCTTAACTACAATTTATTCAGACGAGGGCGAAGCACTTAGCGCGATAGGTGTTAGAAAAAGCATAAAAGAATTAATGCAGCTTAAAAAAGAAAAAGAGTTTGCAAATAATGCTGTTTCAGATAAAATTTTGCTTTGTGAAGGAAATATTACTAATAATTCTACTACTTTTATTAACGAAGAGTGGAAAAACATTTTTAAGTTTAGTATAAAAAACAGTTTTTCTGAAATATTAGAAAAATTAGTGATTAAACTTGCAAAAGCTAATAATGAAGAAAATATTAATTCAGAAATTTCGCTTAAAAATGTAAAAAAACAATTTGAAAAAGAAAAAGCAAATATTATATGTGAATATAAATTAAAAGAAAAAAATTACGTTAAATGGTTTGAATTTACGCTTAATACAATTGAGTATATTAATGAGTTTGACTCTGTATTAATTACAAGAATTTATATTAAGGATATTCACGAAAGAAAACAAGCAGAGATATTACAAGAACAACGCAGAAAAATATATAACAATATGTTAGCGGAAAATGCTGTTATTTCTTATGAAATTAATGTTAACGAAGATAAATTTTTGCATGGAAATGAATATTGGCTTGAGTATAATGAAATTATGCCCGATACAACGTTTACAAGTACAATGCAAAACATTGCAAAGGAAAAGGTTCACGAAGAGGACAAAAGCCATTTTTTAAATGCAGTAGGGCGGAAAAACTTAATTTTAAGGTTTTCTCAAGGCGAAAAAGAAGTATCTCTTGATTACAGAAAAAAAGAAGATGACGAAGAAGATTATAGATGGTGGAATTGTAAAATTTATTTGTATAGCAATACAAATACTAGCGACATTTGTGCTTTAATTTACATTAAAGATATTAATGAGGAAAAACTTGAAGAGCTATCTTTAAGATTTGTTGCCGAGCACGATGCTATGACAGGATTATATAATAAAGCTGCAACAGAACAAAGGATAACAAGTTTTTTTGAAAGCACACACGATAATACAAAGTTTAGTGGTGTTATACTTGTTGACCTTGATAATTTTAAACCTATTAACGATACATTTGGACATGCATATGGAGATGAAGTTATTGTTGAGGCAGCAAAAAGCATACAAAAACTTTTCCGTCAAGGTGATATTGTTGGAAGAATAGGTGGAGATGAATTTTGTGTGTTTTTGAAAAAAGTAGACAGCAAGAGGATTTTAGAAACAAAAGCTAAAGAAATATGTGAAACTTTAAGTAAAACATATAAAAAAGACGGCAAGGAAATAAGTATATCTGCAAGTGTTGGTATTGCAATTACAGGCGATGATGATTGTTGCTATAAAACAATTATTGCTAAAGCAGATAAGGCTATGTATAGGGCAAAAAAAGCAGGCAAAAAAAGAATAAGTTATTAATTTATTGCAACTAAAGTAAACAACGGCTTTTACCAAAGTAAAATGGTAAAAACCGTTGTTTGTTTTTTAGTAAAAATTTAATTAGTTTAAAATTGTAAATTCATTAAATTTGCAACGCCTAAAATAAATATTTTAAGTGATTTTTCTAGCAAACTTACGCTAACACCTTCGTTTGCGCCATGTATTTCTCCAACCCAATCAGGGTTTGTGTTATCGCTTTCTTCAATACCAAAGCTAACTGCGCTGTTAAAGCACCTTGCATATGTACCGCCACCCATTGAAAATGGTTTTTCGTTTTTGCCGGTTATTTTGTTATAAGAGTTCATTAATGCTTTTACCATGGGGGTATCTGCTCCTGTTACAAAAGGTTCTTTATATTTAACACAAGTGTGCACACAACAATATTTATTGCTAATTTTGTTTAGTTCGTTTTCAATTTTATCATGAGTTATAGATGTGGGGTAGCGGATATCAACAGTTTGCTTATATTTAAAATTTACATAATCTATTGTACCGCCCACACAAGTTAAAGGTGTAAAAATGTCATCTACTGCATTTATATTGCAAGAGGTTCCGTCTGTGTCTGCGTGAATTACGGTTAATAAGGTTAAAAATTCATTTTCTTGTTTAGTGCAGATATTGGTTTTAAGCAAATATTTTGCAAGTATGCCAATTGCGTTTACTGTACCTTGCGGTAAACTGGCATGCCCGCCTTTACCTTTTGCTGTTATTTGTACAGTGCCATTACCTTTATCTTCAAGTGTAATATTATTTTGCTTTGGCAAATTGTTAAATTGTGTATTAACTATGGCAACTGCACTATCCGGCACAACATTTGTTGCAACACCACCTTTAAAACTTTTTATATTTCCTTTTATTTCATTAGTAAAAAATTCTCCGCCATATAATCCTTTTTCTGCATATCCAAGTGGAAAATTCCCATCAGGTGTAAAACAAAATGCAGGGTTATTATATTTATTTAAATAATATGTAAGGCCTTTCATTCCTGTTTCTTCGTTTGTGCCAAACATAACCCTAAAAGTGTAAGGTAGTTTTTTATAATACTGTGCAAAAAATTTGGCTATATACAAAGTTAAAATTCCGGGTCCTTTGTTATCAACAACACCTCTGCCAATTAAGTAACCGTCTTTTTCTACCATATTAAATGCGTCTTGTTGCCAACCATTTCCTGCTGGAACAACGTCTAAATGTGTTATGGCGGCAATTTGCGTTTCGCTTTCACCAATTAAATCAGCAAACCCAAAATATCCATCAACATTAGTTGTTGTAAGTCCAATGTCATCTGCCATTTTTAATGCGGTATCAAGTGCAGTTTTTATTTCTTTGCCAAAAGGGGCCGCATCAGTTGCCTCGCCGTTTACACTTGGTATATCTACAAGTGTTTTAATATCATTTATTATGTTTTTACTGTTTTCAACTATAAAAGTATCAATTTGCTCTAATAAAATATTTTCATCAAATACAAATGCCAAAAAATCACTCCTTTTTTTATAAAAGTTATTCATATTACAATAAAATAATTGCTAATAATGACAAAATACGATATACTAAGTATAATATATTTGCAAACTATTTAAAAGTGTTTTTTTATAATAATTATAATTATTATAATGTTTAATTTTAATAAAAAACATGTATGATTACGCTAAAATGGGGTAAAACAATGGATAAAATTAAAACCAAAAAAGTAATGATAATAGATGATAATGTTACTAATTTAAGCATAGCCAGGAAAGCGCTGTGCGACGACTATAACGTTGTACTTATTAAAGATGGCGCAATGGCTATTGCTGAAATACCTAACACAAAGCCGGATTTGATTTTGTTAGATGTTGAAATGCCCGGATTGAGTGGTTTTGAAGTTATACAAAATATTAAAAATGATATGCCTGAACCATTTAGAAGCATACCTGTTATTTTTCTTACTGCAAAAGATGACGGAAGCAGTGAGTATAAAGGATTGAATTTAGGTGCAGTAGATTATGTGAGAAAACCATTTTCTTCAGCACTTTTAAAAAAGCGTGTAGAGCTTCATTTAAAGCTACATAGTTACAGCACAGATTTAAAAAACATGGTAAAAGAGCAAGTTGCTCATATTGAAGAGTTACAATATGCTGTGGTTTATGCAATGTCTGAAATGGTTGAAAGAAGAGACCACACAACAGGTGGGCATATTTTGCGCACAAGCAAGTATTTAAAAGCACTTATGGTTAAGTTAATTGAAGATTCAGTATATACCGAGGAACTTTTGGGAATTGATGTAAATATGTTTTGCCATGCCGCTCAAATGCATGACGTTGGTAAAATTTCTATTTCAGACCAAATTTTACTTAAAGAAGGCAAGCTTACAAATGAAGAATATGATATTATGAAAAAACATACAACATTTGGATGGGATATAATTAAATCTTCTGTAAAAGACGTAAAAAATTATGAATTTTTAGAAGCAGCAGCAATGTTTGCGTTATCGCACCATGAAAAATGGGATGGAAGCGGTTATCCGAAAGGTATAAGCGGAGAAGAAATACCA
>CAYJDK010000118.1:0-413 GCA_964368905.1 uncultured Bacteroides sp. | reverse complement strand
ACATGAAGAAGCGGTAGAAATTATTATTAAAGACAGTGGGACACATTTTGACCCGCTTATTGTTAATAGCTTTGTTTTAGTTGCAAATGAGTTTAAAAATATAGCTGAAATTAGCAAAGATTAGAAGCATTTTTGTATTAGTATTGTTTATAAAATAATAAATACGCTTAGTTTATACTTGCTATGGAATGGAGCCTTTTATGACACTTGAAAATAATAACATGATAACAGTTGAACATTTAACAGAGACAATTTCAATAACTAAAGTTGGAGTGTTTGTTTGGAATTTAGAAACAGACCATGTTATTTACAGTAAAGAATGGGCTGAAATTGTTGGATATAAGCTAGAAGAATTAGAACCTCATGTTTCAACATGGGAGTCTATGCTTTTGCCGAGCGATTTAAAAATAGCA
>CAYJDK010000117.1:4358-6564 GCA_964368905.1 uncultured Bacteroides sp. | reverse complement strand
GATGATGTTATTAAACATGCAGCATGCCAAGAAATTATACGTAGGTGGTATAATGCACAATGTGAATATAAGCGTGGGCGTTGTGATTTAGACACATGTAAAAGAATAGAAATGTTGATGAGCGTGCTTGGATTAACTGCAAACGACAGGGCAGTTGTAAAGCCGGCAAATAATAAAGCCAAACAAGAAAATTGCAGTGTAGTTGCAATAAAGCTTGAAAACGGCAAGATTATTACAGGAAAGTCCTCAGAATTAATGAATAATACTGCGGCGGTAGTTTTAAATTGTATTAAATCACTTGCAGTCATAGACGACGAAATAATGCTTATTTCGCCTATTGTATTGTCACCTATAATAAAAATGAAACAAGAAATATTGGGTAGTAGATACCCGGTATTAAAACTTGAGGAAGTTTTACAAGCATTAAGTGTTTCGGCTGTAACAAATCCTGCATCAGCTATGGCTGTAAGCAAATTGCCGCTGCTTAAAGGATGTGAGGCTCATTGCTCGGACATGATAACTCAAAGTGATGGTGCAACATTTTTTAAACTGGGAATTAATTATACATGTGAGCCAATTTTTCCAACAAGTGACCTTTATTTTAAATAAAATACATATAACAGTAAAAACTCTGTAAAAGGCTTTTAATTATTGCCTTTTACAGAGTTTTTTAGTTTGTAGTTTAAAATTTTGTTTGCAAATAAATGCAGTAAATTATTTAGTCAGACGATAATACAACAATATAGTCGTCGTTGCCAAAAACAACTTTGTCTGATTTAGCGGGGCAAGTTATTATTTCAAATGTGTCATCAAATTGTCGTTTATAACCTATGGCAATTTCATTGTTGTTTTTAACTATTTCAGTTATAGTATAAAAATCAACTTCTTTACCAAGTTTAACGTAGTTAGAGGCTTTGCGCAAGTATATTTCAGAACCTTCTACATGTAAAAGTTCTGTAAATACGTTTGCAAGGTCTCTGTTTTCAGATATTTGAGATAAAATTAAGTTAATGATGTTAGTACCTACTACCAAATCGTTTACTTTAGCAACGTTAGCAAGTTTTTGGTTTACGGTGTTTTTCATTTCGCTTGTTATGTTAAATGTTTTATGCTCTTTTTGTGCTATGTCACGTAAATGTATAAGTTTTAACAATGTCATAGAGTCAGATGTTTCTGTGTCACATTCATCAGAGCTAAGTAGTAAAACGTGGTCAACATTTTTGCTCATTAAATCGTTTAAATTTGAGCGTAAATTAATATCACAAGATATTATTTCCACATCTATGTTTTGTAGTTTCTTGCCGGATGTAGGATATTGGTCATTAACTTCATTGTTGGCAATTATTATTCGAGAACCTTTGTCAAAATAGCTGTCAAGTTCATAAAGAATATTATCAAGCATTTCATTAACGCCTAAAATTAATATACACTCGGCATTTGTGCTTTCTATATGCTCAACTTTAAGCTCGTCTATATCTTTTAATTCAGGAGCTTGTGCTAAAGGTTTTGCCATGCCATCGTCTTCTACAAGTAATATTAACGTGTCACTCTCTTTAAGTACAACATCTTTTTCCGGGTTTAAGAATGTTTCGTCGTCTCGTTTATAACCAAAAATAATTGCGTGTTCAAACAGGTTTAGTGCTTCGCCAAATGTTTTTCCTTCTAATTGTGGGAAGTTTTCAAAATACAATTCGTTTCCGTCATAATCAAACAGCTCTACAAGAACATTAGATAAGCCCGGCTGTCTGCAAGTTTGGGCAATAATCCTTGAAATAGCGTCTGTTGTTAAAATTGCTTCTACTTTGCCTTCGCCTGCTATTTTAATAGCGTCATAATTTGCTTGCTCGTTCACGGTTGCAACAATGTGTGCCTTTGATGCTTGCGTATCGCCGTCAGCAAAACAGTTATTAATTGCAAGCACACACTTTGTAACTAAAAAGTCGTCGTTTTCGTTAACAATTATAGATTTGCAAGTATCTATAGAGCATTGCTTTAACATATGTGTATCAGATATGCTACCTGTTCTGCAAATTATTCTTGTAGATTGCGTGTTTTCTATTTGCTTTGCTATCAAAGATTCCATCTCTTCTTTATCTTCTTCTGCCAAAATTACTATACTAGCATCTTTTTTGTTAGAGTTTGCAACAACAAGCTCTGAAATAATTGTATATACATTATCATTAAAGCCTAAAATTAATGTATGGTT
>CAYJDK010000117.1:0-4348 GCA_964368905.1 uncultured Bacteroides sp. | reverse complement strand
TTTTTCAATAATTTTAGAATTTCCTTTTTTAAGCGAATTAAGCTTTTCCTCAAAACCTGTTGTTATAATACCTATTAAAATACTAGTAATAAATATACCGCAAAGTGTAACAACAGACATTAATATTACGAACATAACATTGCTTGTATCTGCAGCAGTAATTGTGCCGGCATCAATTACGTGCATTATACTAAGCCAAACATTATCTCCAAAAGACCCCATGCCAAGTAAAAACGCTAATAGTCCTATAATAACTATAATTATTGTAGTTGCTAAAAATAATATGCCAACAAGGGCCGCTGCACCTTTAGCCATCAAGTTATCAAACTTGTACTTTAGCACATCTGTGAATTTGCTTTTCATAAAATACCACCTTTTGTTATTGTTTTATTATTGCTTAACGTATATTATACCATAAAAAAAATAATTATATTAAAAAAATGCAAAAAAAATGCATTTCTTTTTATATTTTTTTTACAGATAATTTATTATATAATTCTAAAAAATATTAAATATTAAAATATATATTTATTCTTCATAATTTGGCTTTGGCAAGTAGTATTCAAATATTATTGAATGGTTATCCCTTTGCCTTTTTTGAATGTCGTCTTCGTCTGTTACAGTCCAGCAAACTCGCATAGCGCCCATAAGTTCAGATAATACAACAAATATACTCTTTTTATCCATGCCATGTGCAATAAAGTGTGGGCGTGCAATTATGTTTGTTAAAACACAGCCTACCGCAATTCGTATAGATAAAGCAACGCCTTTAAAAAGCCATGGGTTACTTGTTAATTGGCCTCTTAAAATATCGGGTGCATTGTCTTTAAACCAAGCAACTATTTTAGGGTTAAAGCTTTCTATACAATAAGGGCCGTCATATTCACGCAAGATATTAAGAGTTTTTTTACACAATTCGTCGTTTTTGTCTATTGATTTTAACTCAACAATTATGTTTGTTTTTCCGTTTACTAATTCTAAAACTTGTGTAAAGAGCGGTATGGTCTCTTCTGTGTTGCAAAGGCGCATTTCTTTAAGTTCTTTAAAAGTAAAGTCTTCCACATTGCCGGGTACATTACAAACTCTTTGCAAGTCTTTATCATGAAAAACAATAACCTCACCGTCTTTTGAAAGTTGTAAATCAAGTTCTATACCATAACCGCTTTCTACGGCTGCTTTAAATGCGGCAAGGCTGTTTTCGGGTATAGTTTTGTCTTTTGTATGTAAACCTCTATGCGCATGGTTAACGCCTAAAATAAAGTTGCGCTTATCACTTGGTATACGGCCGGGGTGTAGTATAAACCATAGTATAATAATTATTATTGCAATTAAAATAAGAAATGTTTCCATAAGGCCTCCGCATTTGTGTTGGTAATTACTCAATAATAACATTTTATACTTTTTTTTTATACCTTGCAACAATTTTTTCACAAATTATTCATACCAATGTTGTATTATTAAATAAAATAAATTAAAATGTAGATAATCCGTAAGATTGTTAATTGAATTTTAGGAATAGTTTGTTTATTTTACAGTAAATGTTTTGCTACAGAACGGAGATAAAATATGATAAAAATACTTATAGCAGACGATGAGCCAAGGATAAGAGAATTATTAAAAGAACATTTGACACATGAGGGTTTTTTATGTGAAGAAGCTTGTGACGGAAGTGCGGCACTGGTTGCGCTTAATAAAGGTGATATTGACCTTGTGATACTTGATGTAATGATGCCTTTTGTTGATGGAATGAGAGTACTTTATGAAATGAAAGCAAATAAAATTAATACACCTGTAATAATGTTAACTGCAAGGGGAGAAGAATACGATAAACTTGCAGGACTTGAAAGCGGTGCAGACGATTATATTGTTAAGCCGTTTTCGCCAAGAGAACTTGTTGCAAGGGTTAAGGTTGTTTTAAACAGAACTAAACCAAAAGAACAAAATGAAGGGCAGTGCTATTTTTTTGATGGTCTTGTTATTGATTCTGCCTCACACAGCGTGAAGGTAGATGGAAAACAAGTTACTATAACACCAAAAGAATTTGAATTGCTTATGTTTCTTGCATCTAATAAGGGGCTTGCGTTTACAAGGGAAAAAATATTACAACGTGTTTGGAATTACGACTATTTTGGAGAGGATAGAACAGTTGATACACACATTAAAATGTTGCGTAGCCATTTAGGAAAGTACAGAAGCTTTGTTGTAACTGTATGGGGAATTGGTTATAAATTTGACCCGGAGCAAAAATATGAAAAATGAGCAAAATTATAAAGACAGTAATAAAATGAAAAAACTTAGCAGCATAAGGTGGAAACTTATGTTGTTTGCAATTATTCTTTGTATTGTTGTAATTTTGCTTGTTTGGGTTATGAATGTGCAGTTACTTGTGCCAATGTATAATAATAGTATTGAAAGTTCTTTAGAAAGCACTGCACAAAAATATATGAGTTTAATAGTTGAGCACGGAGATATTCAAGATGAAAGCACAGACAATGGTATTAATGCTCAGTTTTTTGAACAAATTAACTTAGTTGCATCACAAGACAACGACCTTGCAGGTAAATGCCTTGATATTTCTGATTCAAGTGGTAACAACATTTTGCATATGCATCAGTTTGCAGGAAATTGTATACTACACCCTGTGCAAAAAAATATGTTTGGAGACAGTGGCTATATTAATTGGAACACGCAAAGCACTGTTGCAATGCGTAAAATAGTGCTTGAAAATGGAGACGCAGCATTTACACTTAACCAAGAGTATCACGACCAAAGGGTAACGGCAAAAAATATTAATGGTGAGTACACATTATTTGTTTCAACAGACCTTGATAGAATAGACCAAGCTGCGCAAATAATACAAATGCAAATGCCAATGATTGCAGTAGTTGTATTATTAATTGGAATTGCAGGCGCAGTGCTGTTTAGTAGGCGTTTTTCTAAACCTATTTTAGAAATATCAAATGCTGCAAAAATAGTTGCTGCAGGAGACTATAATGTTAGAATAAAAAGCAAGGGAAATGATGAAATAGCAGTACTTGCTAATGATTTTAATACTATGGCACACGAAATATCTCGCTCGTCTCAGTTGCAAAAAGATTTAATGGCAAATATTAGCCACGATTTAAGAACTCCTCTTACATTAATAAAGGGATATGCCGAAACATTGAGAGACTTAACGGGAGACAACAAGGAAAAACGCAATGAACAGCTTAATATAATTGTAGACGAAACAGATAGACTCTCAGGCATAGTTAACGGTGTAATGGAGCTTTCAAAAATTAGTAGTGGTACACGCTTGCCGGAAAAAATGAACTTTAATATAGCACAATTATGCGAAGAAGTTGCATTGCTATATGAAGATGTATGCGAGAAAAATGGATACAAGCTTATTATAGATGCGCCGGTTGAATGTGAGGTTTTTGCAGACCCTGAACAATTAAGTAGGGTAATACACAATTTTATGTCTAACGCACTTCATCATATTGGCAATGATAATGTTTTAAAAATAAGTTGTTTGCCACAAGACGATAAAAGTGTTAAAATTGAAGTAACAGATCACGGGCAAGGTATTGCGCCGGAAGATTTACCGCATATATTTGATAGATATTACAGGGCAAGGGAATCATCCGGCAAACAAGGTGCAGGTTTGGGGCTGTCAATTTCAAAAGCAATATTGCAAAACCATAATTTAAGGTATGGCGTGCACAGTAAACTTGGGCAGGGCAGCACTTTTTGGTTTAGCATAAACCTTGTTAATAAATAATATTTATAAGCCGTGTGCAAACTGGAATTTTTTGTTTTGCACATGGCTTAATTTGAAAAAGGAGTTGTATTTATGGCAAAGGACAAGTTGTGGGGTGGCAGGTTTAGGGGCCAAGAAGATGAATTAATGGAGCAATTTAATAACAATTTTGAACAGACAAAGTGGCTTGTTAATGCAGATATTAAAGGAAGCATTGCACACGTAGAAATGCTTGAAAGTGTAGAAATACTTACAAAGCAAGAGGCACAAACATTAAAAACCGGCCTTGAAAAAATGCTAGACGAAATTATTAGTGGTGAGCTTGAGCTTTTAGGTGATTATGAAGATGTGCATACTTTTGTTGAGAGTATACTTACAAAGCGTGTAGGGGAAGTGGGGAAAAAGCTACATACTGCACGAAGCAGGAACGACCAAGTTAATACAGACATGAAAATTTTTGTGCGTGATGAAGTTAGTTTAGTGCTTGAATTGGTTAATGAATTTTGTAATATATTAAAAAGCACTGCGCAAGATAACCCCTACATAATGCCGGGGTATACTCATTTACAGCGCGCACAAGTTATTACAATGAAAGCACATCTAATG
>CAYJDK010000116.1:4252-6565 GCA_964368905.1 uncultured Bacteroides sp. | reverse complement strand
GTTTTTTGTATGTTTTTAAAAGCATTTATTAATTGCATTGCTCCCTTTTGCTCTACAAACCTACCACTAAATGCTATGCAAACAAATTCACTTTCACCTTTTTCAATTTCATTTTTAATTTCTTTTGCATCTTTTTTATTAATGTTACTTATTAATTTTAAAGTATATTCTTTATTATTAACGCAGCTTCCCATTGTGTTTTTTGCAAGCTCGTTAAGTGTTTTAACATTAACTGCGTTGTACAATACTTTTTGCGTGCTTATTCCAAAGTGACTAAGCCACTGTGTACAAGCTTTACTAACGCCATAAAAATCTACATTACACTTTATAAGTCCTTTTATCAAAATATGTTCATAAATTGAGCAAAAGTATCCTATAATTCCGCTTGGTATTAAATGTGCCGTGCTATGGTCTACAACTATGCAAGGAATTTTGTATTTTTGTGCAAATTTTGCTCCAAAATAACAAAGCGGATACAGCCTTGTTTGTACTACTATAAAATCAACGTTTAGCTTTTTTAATTCGCTTTTAATTTTATGCCATTTTAAAAATGGTATAGCCACCGGCAAACGTTTATTTGCAAAAAACAATGTAGGTACTCTGTATAAAATTATGCCGTCTTGTATTTCAAAATCTGGCAAGTTTTTTTTTGCACTGGTAATTACAACTACTTTATGCCCTTGCAATATTAACTGCTTTGCAATGCTGTTTGTATAGCGTTCTACCCCACCAACTGTTGGCAAATACTGTGCACTGAAAAAGCAAAACGTCACCTTTATTACCTCCGCTAAAATATTTTATATATCTTATACTCATAACATACTTACAATAATAAATATAAAATACATTTAATGCTATTTTATAAACTGCTATTTAAAAATATTATACCAAAAAACATTATAATTGTATATTAAAATGAAAATAATATTAAGTTTACTATTATTTATTTTAGCTCTTTTAGTTTGTTTGCTTGCAATTAAAAAAAACATTAAAACATTTTTACAAATTTTGATTTTTAACTTTTTACAACTTTATATTACCTTTATTTGTTGACATTTAAAGCTTTATTCCGTTATAATTATTTTAAAATAATTATAACGGAGTTAAAATGCTATATTTTTCACCTGTAATTTTAATAAGTTTGTCCGGATATTTTTTACACAGAAAATTAAACGTTACACCTATTACATCTTTTATAGTTACACTATGTGCCGGTGTTCTTTTTGTGTGGTTTGCAGGTGCAGCAAACTTGCTTTGTTTAGGTGTGGCAATTTTTTATGCATATTGTATATTTACAGGCATATGGCAAATATATTGCGATGCCAAAACAAACGAAATTAAATATATAAAAAAATATTACAGTATTACTTCTATTCTATTTTATATTTCATGCGCATTATTTTTACTTATTTACATAATTGGCACTCCACATTATTTTTATTGGGATGAATTTTCATTTTGGGGCACAGCCGCAAGACATACTCACACAACACAAACGTTGCCTTTTGTTGAAAATTTTGGCCTTAATGCCTTTTCAACGTTACCAGCAGGAAGTTCTGCCCTAACATTTGTATTTTCAGTTTTTAACAATGAATATAATGATTATGTGCACTATTACTCTTATACTGTTTTAACATTATCTTTTTTTGCTTTAATGTGTGAATTTATTTGCAACAAAACAAAAAAACCTTTTAGCGAATTGAGTGTTTATCTTGTATTAATGATAAGTGCCTTTTTTCAAACAAACCGTATGGCTACTAAGGATTATTTGTATATTTTTTATGCATATGGTACTTCTTTAGTAGATTTTCTTGTTGCCATTTATGCAGGCATTATTGTACTTGTTTATATTTTAAACAAAAACACAAAACTAAAATATGCTTTTATTTTGCCCGCTTTATTAGTTTGCCTAACAAAAAGTGTGGGTATTGTTTTTGCCGTATTAAGCATATGTATTATTGCTTGTATAGAAATTTTTGAAAAAACAGAGCATCGTAAAAAAATCTTTAAACGCATTTTACTTATATGTATTTCGTTTTTATTATGTTTTGGCATTTACAATTTTTCAATTAACATAAATAGTTATTATACATCACTGCGAAACGCCTCAACCCCAAATGATTTAATTGTTTTAGAAGATTTACAATATATGCAACAACAACAGCAAGAAGAGCAAGAGCCCACTGTTGTTGATGCCGTTGATACTACCGCTCCACAAGAAGACACAAAAACTCCTAACCTTTTTTTAAGCGTAATATCTTCGCAATTTCGCTCAGAGCGTCAAAACGAAGTTATTAATTCAATGTTTGCACA
>CAYJDK010000116.1:0-4242 GCA_964368905.1 uncultured Bacteroides sp. | reverse complement strand
TATATCTAAAACCACATTTTTTATAAACGACACAATCTTAGTATTTTTACTTCTTACTTGTGGTTTACTTTGCTCATTTATTTACAGCAAAAAATACCGTGTAGCATTAATACTTGCAAATATAGGCATTGCAATAGGCGCTGTTTTTTACATTTTTTCTCTAAGTTTTTTTATTGCCGGTTTTGCAGACGGGCTTGTTGAATATTCACGCTATATGTTAACATACTATTGGCTATGGATATACATGGTGCTTTGTCTTTTATTTAAAACATTAGCTCAGCGGCATAAACACTATATTACTACTCTTTTTGCTATATTTTTAACATTAATTGTGTTTTATATAGGGCTTGACAAAACAGCAATTAACAGCCCACAAAACCATTATATGTATCCGCTTGAGGCAAAGCAAAATGTAAGTGTTTATAATAATATATTAAACAATTCCCCGCGCGTTTTGCTTGTTGCAGAAAGATTTAACGACTTAAACTACAATGTATACAGGCACTGGTTAATTCCGGCATATGTTAATGTAGACTTAAATAATACAGGAATAGATTTTTCTAAAAGTTTTAGTGAGCAAGCTAACTTAACTACAGACAATGAAAAATACTTTACTTTTGCAACAGACGAAGAATTTTTGCAAATTGCAAAAGAAAATTTTGATTATATTTACATATCATATATGCAACATGAATTTGTAAGCTCTTATAATGAGCATTTTACAAAAGATATTAAAGAACACACATTATATAAAGTAGTATCTGAAAACAATAATATTTATTTTGAGGAAGTATATGCAAAATAACATAAAAAACAATCTACTGCTTATTATTGATAAAATATATAAGTACATAAAAAAACACCCTAAACGATCGTTGCTATTTTGCTATATTATAACAGCACTTGTTGTTTTGCTTTTTGCTTTGTTTTTAGGGCTTTGTAATTACATTTTATTTTTAACCGGATTTTTTAAGCAACAAGAACTTAATGTTAGTAGCTTTGAACCAATTGGCATAGAAGTTATTAATGACAACACAATAATTACAGAAATTGAAGATTCCCAACTAATACTAAACGGTGTAGGCCATATACGTAGCTTACATGTTGTTGCAAGTTTTTCACAAAATCCCGGCGAAGTTAACGCATTTTATTTAAGCAATGAAAACGCAGATTTTAGCATACAAAAGACAACATACGGCAAATACGAAAACGGCACATACAGCTTTACATTTCCTATAAGCACAACAAAACTCCGCTTTGATTGCGGAGTTACACCATCTAATACAATTATATTTGAGAGCTTAATAATTAATAGGTTAACTTTTTCAGATTTAGTTGTTATAAATGGTGCAACGTTATTTTTTATATTAGTGCTGCCACTAATAATAATACCCGTAACTTATAACGCTACGAGTATAATTAAAAAATATAATTTGTTTGCGCACTTTAATAAAAATTAAACTTATATATTTTGTGCATCATTTTTTTTGTTGTCTTTTATCTTTTTAGAAATTTTATAATCATCAATTGCTTTACGCTGTATAACTTCTTTTAACCTATTATTTGTTTGAGAAATACGAATTGTAAGCCAAAATTGATGCACAATTATTATAAATATTATTACCAAATAAATAAAATTAATTGGTGCTTCAAAGCCTAACATGCTTGAAAAATAAAATGCAATTTGCGGAAACAAGCTTAATAACAACATAATTGCTGAAAACAAAAGCCAAAAAATTGAATCTTCAATTTGAACTTTTGATTTGCGTATTTTATACAACATAAATCCGCTTGTTATTAAAGAGCCCACTATCAACATTAAACGTATATATAAGGTCAATTGCTGTCACCCTTTCTAAACCATTGTATAAGTGTAATTGATATTAGCGTTGTTATTGTATACTTTATTCCACCAATAAAACTTAAATAGCTTGTGCCTGTAATTCTTTCTTTCATGTCTACCTGGCACTCTTTAACAGTTGTTTTTTGCCTTAACAAATGTGCTATTGTGTCTGGTTCAGGGTGGCAATTAACACTGTTTGCAAGTATATTTATTGTCTTTTTATTAAAAAGGCGCATGCCACTTGTTGGGTCTGTTAACAAAGCGCCCGTTGTAATATAAATTAATAATGTAATAAGCCTACTGCCCAACATGCGTGCACTGTACGGCTTTTTTTTAATTGCAAAGCGCGAACCTATCACAATGTCTACGCCTTCGTTTAAAGACATCTCATAAAGCGAATTAACGTATTGGGCCATATGTTGTCCGTCTGCATCAAATTGTATGGCATAATCGTAGTTATTATCGTTTGCATAAAGCATACCCGTTTGAAAAGCGCCGGCAAGCCCTAAGTTTGACGAAAGCGATATAACGTTTAGGTTGTTCTCTTTACATACTTTTAATGTGCTGTCTGACGAACCATCGTTAATAATTATATAATCCCATCCGTCACAATGCTTTTTTATGTCTTTAACTGTTTCAACTATACATTCTTGTTACAGTTTTTGTCAAATTATATTTTATAGCTTTGTTGCAATAATTATATTAATGCTGTACAATATTAAACATATATAATTAGTTATAATTGTCCGTTTATAACAACCTCTCGTTTGAAAGGAGCAATTTTATGTGGCTTTATAAAAGTATTTTTTATCAAATATACCCTATTGGGTTTTGCGGTGCCGCACATGAAAACAACGGCATTGTAAAAGACAATATTACAAAAGTAATTGACTGGATACCTCATTTTGAAACACTTGGTGTAGATGCAATTTTGTTTAACCCTATTTTTGAGTCTGACACCCATGGATACGATACAAAAGATTACACAAAAATTGACACTAGGCTTGGCACTAATAGCGACTTTAAACAAGTTTGTGCAAGTTTAAAACAGCATAACATAAAAATTGTTCTTGATGGAGTGTTTAACCATGTTGGCAGAGGATTTTGGGCATTTCAAGATGTTTTACAAAACAGAGAAAACTCACAGTATAAGCATTGGTTTCATATAAATTTTGACTCAAACAGTAATTATAACGATGGTTTTTGGTACGAGGGCTGGGAAGGCCATTTTGAGCTTGTTAAACTGAATTTAAAAAACCCACAAGTTACTGAGTACTTGTTTGACTGTATTAAAAATTGGATACATGAATTTGATATAGACGGCCTAAGACTTGACGTTGCATATAGTTTAGACTTTGATTTTATGCGAAATTTACGCAATGTTTGTTGCGAAATAAAGCCGGATTTTGCGCTAATAGGAGAAGTTTTATTTGGAGACTATAATTTAATAGTTAATGAAAACATGCTGCACAGCTGTACTAACTATGAATGTTATAAAGGCTTGTTTTCTAGCATGAACGATAAGAATATGTTTGAAATTGCGCATTCATTACAGCGCCAATTTGGTAGCGAGGGATGGTGCATTTACCGTGATAAACACCTAATGTCTTTTGTAGACAATCATGATGTGTCACGTATACACAGTATTTTAAACGACAAAAACACAATTAATGCAGTTTATGCCGTGTTAATGGGTATGCCGGGTGTTCCTTGCATTTATTATGGTAGCGAATGGGCCCAGCCCGGTGAAAAATCACAAGGCGACGACTGGCATTTGCGCCCATGTTTCAATGAACCTATGCCAAATGAGTTAACAGCTATAATTGCAAAATTAATTAATATAAGAAAAAACTCCAATGCATTATGCTACGGCAATTATAAAAATGTTGTTATCAATTCTACAAGCCTATTATTTAAAAGACAGTGCGACAATGAAGTATATATTGTGGCAGTAAATATTAAAAACGAGGATGCAAATTTCAATAATGATGAGTTGCACGGCAACTGGTTAAATGTTTTAACCAACGAAACAGTTAATTTAAACGGCTCTTTAAATTTAAGTTCATATGGTTTTATTTATTTAAAAAATATTTAAAAATTTTTTTATTTTATAAAATGCGTACCATTTGCACTGAATAGCGAGTTATTCAAAAGGCTTTAATTTATAATTTTGCAGGTAACCGTTATTAAAACAACAATCACAGTTTACCTGTAATTTTGTTTGTTTAATTTTTTATCATTTTCAATTATGTTAAAAAATATAAAAAAACTATTTATACATAAAATAGTTTTATACAATACTGTAACAGGAGTTTATAAATGCAACCACTTTTAAAAAAGAACAACACAACGTTGTTTTTACTAGGATGTGCTATAGGATTTATTGTTTTTGCGTGTGT
>CAYJDK010000115.1:5422-6572 GCA_964368905.1 uncultured Bacteroides sp. | reverse complement strand
AAACCGTATAGGCCAAAAAGTGTTAAAAACAGGAAAAAGCCATACATTAGAGCCAATGAACCCATATGAAAGAAGAATTTTACATTCTGCAATAAGCGAGATACCGGGAATTAAAAGCGAATCTGTTGGAGAGGGTTCAACAAGAAGAGTTTGTATTTTACTTGAAGGCACAAACGTAAAACAAAGTGATAGAAACGGCTTTAACAGAAACAGAAACAGAAACGGCAAACCGCCGCACACGAGAAACACAAATTCTCAACCAAAACAAAGCTCTACGCCGGAGCGCACATTTGCAAACAAAACACGCACAAATAATGCAAAACCCGTTGCACAAAAACGCACAGAAACAGTAAACGACGGTGAAAACATGCCGCTTTACGGTAAAATAGACGTATAGTTGATGTTTTTATTTGTGTTTATGTAACAAGATTAAAAAATAATTATAATAATAAAAGCCACCGTGATTGTGAGGAAAACACGGCGGCTTTTATTTTTTTATTAATCCCTGCCGCTTACACGGCAAGTGTAAATATGCTCTATTAGCGTTTTTTGCAGCAAATGCATATCATTTGCACTAGATAACCTGTTATTTAGCAGGCTTTATTTACATGTTAAATTTAACTTATAAAAAACTATGTTTTTTGTAAATTGTTTTTATCAAGGTACATGCATATTACTGTAATATCGTCTGGGTGTTTTGCGCGTGCATGTGCGTCCTTTGCAATGCGCTGCGCAATTGTTTTTGGCGGCACGTTACCTGCCGCTGCAAGCATTGCGCATATTCTGTCACGTCCGCTTTCAAGTGCTCCGTCACTTACTAAAACAACGGTGTCGCCTTGCTCCATTTGCATATTGCTTGCACGCCCGGTAACATTGCCAAGTATACCTATTGGCAAGCTTTCGCCCTCTAAAACAGTAACAACTCCTTGCCTAACTAAAAAAGATGCAACTGCCCCCGCTTTAAATATGTTTGCCTTTCCGGTATATAAATTAACTGTTATTGCATCTAATGTTGCGCCGTTATCACTATCTCCTTTTAAAGACAGCGCCACGTTTACAAGGCGCGCGGCTTCTCCTGCTGCAAACCCTGCAGTCATTAATTTTTCACATAAATTTGCTGCAAGGTTTCCGTCTACTGCGGCATAGCGTC
>CAYJDK010000115.1:4171-5412 GCA_964368905.1 uncultured Bacteroides sp. | reverse complement strand
TTCCCATTCCGTCACAAAGCAAGGCGTGCGCACAGCCGCGCAAGTCTGTAAAAGTTTTGTATGCGTCTGCTGAAATGTTTTCCTTAGCGGCTATTGAATATACCCCAAAACGTGGTGTGAAAAGTGTTTTTTGTATAAAGGTTAAACGTGTAAATGCATAAACATTTTCATAGCGTGCCGTGTTAAATTTGCATTTGCATATTATTGAAACCTCGCTTGTTATCATTTCCAGTTCTTCTTTAGTAAAATTCATTCGTACAAGCTGCACAACTGCATTTAAACAGCCGTAATTATCGGTAGCAACACTAATCTCAAGAGGCTCTGCGCCAAGTTCAGTAAAAAGGCGTTCAAGGCGTTTTTCTTTGCGTTTGTCGGGCATTTCTTCCCTGTAAACTTGTGTTGAAAGCCCTGCAATTGCCACGGCCATTGCGTTGTATTGCTCTGTAAGTGCTGTGCGCATTGTTTTGGCGGCCAAATTTGCCGTGCGCTGTTGTACGCTTGTGCGGTATACCGTACTAAGTGCAGACGTTAACCTTTTTGGCAGTTTGCACGTGCTTAAAAGCGGTTCGGGTAAATCTTGTGGGGTAACGTAACCGCGGCTTTGCAAAACGTATTGCATGTTGTTAAATGCGTCGTATACATTTCCGCTTGCAGTGCCCCAACACGTGCTGCATTTAGCGCAGTTTTTGCAAACGGCGTTTGTTACAGTGTCGCAAACGTCGCCATACGTTTGTATTTGCCCCGGCAAGCGCTCGCAAACAGCGTTAAGCGTGTTGCCAACACCGGAAAGAGCGTTGCTTACCATACCAAGCCTACCGGATAATGTTGTAATTGTGGCGCGCCCTAAAGGCGCTGCGCCGCCCAAGTTAATTTTAGTAAATAATTTAGACGGTAAAACAGCAACTATTAAACCGGCGCAAAGCATTTCTGCCATAAAAAAAAGGCCGCTTGCCATGTTATTAGCCGCAGGCACACCCATAAATGCAGCAAGTGTAAAAATTAAGCACGTTAAAATGCGGCTGTCGTGCAAAAAAAAGCCTGCAACAAGGCCCGCAAAAGAAATTGCAAACCCAACATATAGCAAAGACGGGTTAGTTGCAAAAAGCGCTATGCTAACAGCAACACCAACAAGCGCACCGCTGTATTCTCTGCCGGACATGCACGCAAACAGCACAATTGCAGCGCCGGCAATGTTTATTAAACTAACGCCATATATGTTATATGGGCCTATAACAATTAAC
>CAYJDK010000115.1:0-4161 GCA_964368905.1 uncultured Bacteroides sp. | reverse complement strand
TAGATAATTGGTTTATAGAATTACAAGGTGTAACAAGGCCATAGCGCAGTAAAACGCTTGAGCCAAAAATTATAAGGCCTTGAGAAAAAATATAAAGCAAATGCGCTACATTTTGCCCTGAAGCAACTGCCATACCCATAGCAACTATAAAATAACAACTGCTTGCAACAAAAGCAAAAACAGGCAAACCTTTTGCCGCTTTGCTTAAAGACGAAAAAAAAGTTTTTACTATGGCTAGAAAAACAACAGTTACAAGGTATGGTGCGGCTGCGTCCATAGTAAGAGAAAAAGCATAACCAACAGCAGCGCCTGCAAAAACCATAAAGGAATACGGAGTAGGAACGGCGGCGGCAAAACTAATTGCAATTGGGCGCATGTCTCCAAAAACAGGAGAAAAAGCCGAAAAAAAAGAAATTGCGGCGCAACAAATTTGCAAAATAAATGGCTGAATATTGGCGGCTACCTTTTTAAGTGAAGGCAAACTGTTTAGGGATTGTACTATTGCGGACATGATATTTCACCTTTTTCATACGTATTTTTAACCGCTAAACACAACAAACCAAGCCAATTTTAAAAAAGCAAATGCGGTAAAACACATATAAAACAAAAACCACAAAATAATAAAAATTTATATGTAAAATTATTGTGTGCCGGCTTTGTTTTTGTTTTTAATAAATGTTTTACCGCAAACGCCGCCTTTTTGCCTGCATGCGGTATATGCCACGAAGTAGCGGCATATATATATTATAGTGTGGTACAATTTGCCTATTTTGTCGTGTTTTGCTGCGATTTATTAAAGTTTTTATTATTTTAAGCTTTAATTTGGCGGTTTTTCGCTTCAATTATTAATTAATATAAAACAGTAAAAAACACAAAATAATAAAATTTTAATACATTTGTAATATTTACTGCTAATTTATAATAATTATTATATTTGGTGGTTAAATTGCACAAAAACAAAGCTACAATATTGTAATTAATACGAATAAAAAAGCAATAAAATGTGTAATATGTTTAAAAATAGATAAAAGAAATTAAAAATAATATATATTTTTGTGGTAAACATATTAATAAAAGCTTGTAAATAGTTCAAAAACAATGTATCATAGTAAAATAAGTGTATATATCGTGCAAAAATAATATAAAACATCATGGAGGTTTCTAAAAAGTTACCTTTATAAAAAGTGTCGGCAAAATTTTCGTCAAATGTCACAAAGCGTTCTGTAATGTACGCAGTGTTGCTTGCGTTTTTGTATAATATGACAATAATTTTGCAAACCACACATGTACGCTTTATGCGCCATGTGTATAAAATGTGTACGGAGGATTTTTTTGTGAAAATTTACAACAATGATACTCATTACAACATTGATTTACCGCTGTATTTGTTTAAAAAAGGCGAAAATTACGAAAGTTATAAATTTTTAGGTGCGCATATAATTGATGATGAACAAGAAAAAGGTGTAATGTTCCGCGTGTATGCGCCGCAAGCAAAACAAGTGCATGTTGTTGGTGCTTTTAATAGCTGGCTGCCGGGCGAGCACGAAATGATAAACGTGCAAAAAAGCGGTATTTGGCAATGCTTTATTAAAGATTTGAAAGAGTTTGAAACGTATAAATATTGCATTGTAACAAAAGACGATACGCTTATTTATAAGTCAGACCCATATGCGTTTCATGCAGAAACGCGCCCGTCTAACGCAAGCAAAGTTTATAACATTAACGGTTATAAATGGAACGATAGTGCGTGGCAAAACAAAAAAAAGAACACAGAAACACTAGACAAACCAATAAATATATATGAATTACATATGGGTAGCTGGCGCACGTATGAGAACAAAGAGCCGTTTAGTTACCGCGCCCTTGCAGACGAAATTATAGACTACATAAAATTAATGGGATATACACACGTTGAATTAATGCCCATAACTGAATACCCGTTTGACGGAAGTTGGGGCTACCAAGTAACGGGTTATTTTGCACCAACAAGCAGGTACGGCACGCCAAAAGACTTTATGTACTTTGTAGATAAATGCCACTGTGCCGGAATTGGCGTTATATTAGACTGGGTTCCCGCGCATTTTCCTAAAGACGAATTTGGCCTTTATATGTTTGACGGAACAAATTGCTATGAGGACGAAAACCCTTACCGCAGAGAGCATAAAGAATGGGGCACAATGGTTTTTGATTATTCTAAAAACGAAGTTGCCTGTTTTTTAATTTCGTCTGCAATATATTGGCTTAAAGAGTACCATATAGATGGTTTAAGGGTAGATGCCGTTGCAAGTATGCTTTATTTAGACTACAACAGAAAACACGGCGAATGGCAGCAAAACAAATATGGCGACAATAAAAACCTTGAGGCAATTGCCTTTTTACAAAATTTAAATACACAGGTGTTTAAGTTTTTTCCCGGTACGCTTATGATAGCTGAGGAAAGCACGTCTTTCCCGCTTGTAACGTACCCCGTTAGTGACGGAGGGCTTGGCTTTAACTTAAAGTGGAACATGGGCTGGATGAATGACATGTTGAGCTACATGAGTACAGACCCGCTTTTTAGGTCCGGCGCACATAAAAAAGTAACATTTAGTTTTGTATATGCATTTAGCGAAAATTTTATGCTACCCATTAGCCACGACGAAGTGGTGCATGGAAAATGTAGTTTAATTAATAAAATGCCGGGAGAATATGCCGAAAAATTTGCAAGCTTGCGGTTGTTTTATGCGTATATGATGGCACACCCCGGTAAAAAATTACTTTTTATGGGGCAAGAGTTTGCGCAGTTTTCAGAGTGGGCGCAAGATGAACAGCTTGACTGGGGCTTGCTGCAATATGATAGCCATGCACAAATGCAAACGTGTGTGCGTGAAATGAACAATTTATACTTAAAAACAAATGCTTTTTGGGAAAACGATTTTACTTGGGACGGTTTTAAGTGGATAGTTTCTGACGATAATACGCAAAGTGTTATTGCTTTTATAAGGCAAGATAAAAAGGGCTTACAAACTATTGTAATATGCAACTTTACGCCAACTGTGCACCAAGATTATAAAATTGGTGTTGAAAACCCCGGGCTTTATAAAGAAATTTTTAACACAAACTGCACTAAGTACGGCGGCAATGGCATTACTAATGAGCCGGTTAGGGCAAAAAAAGTGGCTATGCATGGTTTTGATTATTCAATTTCTTTGCATATTGAGCCACTGAGTGCAATATATTTAAAAACACCTGTAAAAAGGAAAACACAAAAAACAGAAAAAAATACGGCTAAAAAGCCTAATAAAAAATAAGCACTTTGTGCATGTTTTGCGCAAAAGTGGAAAATGGGGGAATATAATGAAACAAGAATGTATAGCAATGTTGCTGGCAGGTGGACAAGGAACGCGCCTTTATGCGCTTACTAACAAACTTGCAAAACCGGCAGTACCCTTTGGAGGAAAATACAGAATTATTGATTTTCCTTTGTCTAACTGTGTAAATTCCGGCATAGACACAGTAGGTATTTTAACGCAATATCAACCACTTTTGCTTAACGAATACATTGGCAACGGCCAACCGTGGGACCTAGACAGGCTTTACGGCGGGGTGCATGTTTTGCCGCCGTATCAAAAGGCTACCGGCAGCGATTGGTATAAAGGCACAGCAAATGCAATATACCAAAACATTAATTTTATAGAAAGATATAACCCGGAACATGTTCTTATTTTGTCCGGAGACCATATTTATAAAATGGATTACAGCATAATGCTAGAGTACCACAAACAAAAAAATTCAGATTGTACTATTGCTGTAATTGATGTTTCTATTGAAGAAGCCACAAGGTTTGGCATTATGACGGCAGACGATGACGGGCAAATTACAAAATTTGAAGAAAAACCAAAGGCGCCGCAATCTACACTTGCGTCTATGGGTATTTATATTTTTAAATGGGAAAAACTGCGCCAATACCTTACACAAGACGAAAACGACAAAACATCGGACAATGATTTTGGTAAAAACATTATACCTAACATGTTAAAAGACAAACAAAAAATGTTTGCTTGGTCTTTTGACGGATATTGGAAAGACGTTGGGACAATTGACAGTTTGTGGGAAGCAAATATGGACCTTTTAAACCCCAATGTTCCGCTTGACGTTTGGGACCCTGAGTTTAAAATTTAT